>NZ_JAYWCU010000108.1:0-17113 GCF_043780375.1 Emticicia sp.
ACAAATGCACGGAAAGGCTCCATCGAAACATTTATACTTGCGTCAAGCACCCAAAGTAACGTAGCAGCCATCCATAACAACTTCGACTCAGGCATCAAAAACAAGCCAATAGATGCAAAAATTGACCCAATAAAGAAATAAGGTCTTCTTCTCCCAAATTTTGTCCAAGTTCGGTCACTCATTGAGCCAATCAAGGGCTGAATCAAAAGCCCTGTCATCGGGCCAGCCAACCACAAAATAGGAATTTCGTCTGGATTTGCTTTAAGTTGTGCGTAAATTCCACTCATATTGGCGAGTTGTAATCCCCAGCCAAATTGAATTCCGAAAAAACCGAAATTCATGTTCCATAATTGCCAAAACGAGAGTTTTGGTTTGGCTTTTCCGCCAGACGTTTGCATTGATGTTGCTGATGCCATTTTTTATAGGTAAAAGGTTGAATAACATGCTTTAACCCTACCCTATTAGGTATTTGGGAGAGTTTTTTTTATTTTATTTCAAAAACTGTCACACTATTTGGGGCTAAATTTATACTGAGAGCCTCCAAAAATGAAATGGCTTTTGTTTGCTGATTGATAGTTTGACTATTAGACTCTCTATCAAAACTCAAAACATTAGTATAACTTACAGGTACTTTGGTGTCTATTTTCATCAGATTCCAAGCTCCTTGCGGAATAAAAATATTGGTAGAATATAATTTTTCCAAGTCAAAGTTGCAAATAAACAACAATTTTTGATTTTCTGTAAACCTTAAATAACTATATATTTTTTTATCATTATAATTTACAGCTTGACCATTATTATTGACATATTGCAAATCATAAAATTGTCCATTTTTTACAGCATCACTATTATTAACAAATTTCAGTAATTCAGCGTAAAAGTTTCTGATATTCTTCTGTTCTGACGTCAATTTTCCACCATCATAATTATGATTATTTACCCAATTCTGAAATTCGGGAACACCCCAATAATCAAACATTGTAGTTCGGCCATCATCTCCACTAAAACCTTCGGCAACCGTTGGCTTTACTCCTACTTCTTGACCAAAATAAAGCATTACAGGCCCACTATGAAGTGTTGAACTCACCACCATCGCAGGTATCGCCTTAAATGGGTCATTGGCAAAATATTTTGAAGCAATGCGGTGTTCATCATGGTTTTCTAAAAAACGCAACATTCTATTTGCAAAATTTCCCGATTCGTTTTGCCAAACACTCGTAATATCATTGGCATTTCCATTCCCTTCCATTAATTTACGAAGGGTATCGTATAAACCAACTTTGTCGTACAAATAATCGAATTTACCTTCAAAAAGATATTGGTTATAGGTTTGTGGGTTATAAATTTCGGCAATAAAAATTACGTTTGGATTGAGTTTTTTAATTTCAGGAATCACCCAACCCCAAAACTCCACAGGCACCATTTCCGACATATCACATCTAAAACCATCAACGCCTTTTTTTGTCCAAAAGGCCAAAATATCACGCATTTTCAGCCAAGTACTCGGAATAGGCTCGAAATGCTTACTTCTGTTATCCAAATAATCTACGCCATAGTTGAGTTTAATTGTCTCAAACCAATCATTAATACTTGGTTTTGCGGAAAAAACATCGTTTCCCGTTGCTTTTGCAGGAGATTCATAATAACTATTATTGACTTTTACGGGAGGTTGAACTCCATCAGGCACAATAAAAGCTTGTCCTGGTATATAATAGAAATTATTGTAGGGAGCAAAAGTTTTGGTTTTATCATCTTCTTCGCCAAAATCTTTAACACCTTTTGGTTTTTTATCAGAATGATAGCTTCTTGCTACGTGATTGGGCACACAATCAATCAAAACTTTGAGTTCGTTTTTATGACTTCTTGCCACCAAATCTTCAAATTCCTTCATTCGATTTTTCACATCAATTGCCAAATCAGGATTGACATCATAATAATCCTTGATGGCATATGGCGAGCCTGCAATACCTTTTACAACCAAAGGATTGTCTTGCGGAATCTTAAACTTTGAATAATCGGTCATGGTTGCGTGTTCAATTACACCAGTAAACCAAACGTGCGAAACACCAAATTTTTTGAGTGCCTTCAAGGCTTTATCATTGATATCGTTGAATTTCCCTGTGCCGTTTTCTTCTAAAGTTCCGTTGAATTTATTGGTGGTTTTGAGATTTCCGAACAAGCGGGTGTAAATTTGATAAACTACCAATTTGTCGGTTTGTTTTTCTTTGGTCATTTTGATTGGGATTTGAGCCATCGAAAAATGGCATAAAGCCACCAAAACAATGGCAATTGATTTATTCATTTTGTCGTAGGTTGAAGTTCGTTTCAAATCTAAACAAGATTTTTTTATGAAAAAATACTTTGATTGTGTTATTTTGCCTTACGAACAAATACTTTAACAAATATGAAACTTACAAAACTTTCACTCCTTCTTGTTTTTGTACAATTAGGTTTGCCACTCCATGTTTTTAGTCAAAACCCTGATATTCAACGTATTGACCCTTCAAATTGGTGGGTTGGCATGAAAAACCCAAACCTTCAAATATTGGTTTATGGCAAAAATATCGCTTCTTCAAAAATTAGTTTAAAACCCTACGTTGGCGTTAAATTAAAGAAAATTCAGAAAACAGAAAATTCCAATTATCTTTTTGTTGATGTTGAAATTGCAAAGAACACGAAAGCTGGTAAAATACAGTTTACGGTTGGTAATGGACAGTCAGCGGTGAATATTGATTATGAATTACGACAAAGAACAGCAAAACCTCAAGCCGTGACACAAGCAGATGTAGTTTATTTGTTGATGCCAGACCGATTTGCAAATGGTGACGAATCGAACGATAAATTTACTGACATGAATGACCCTCAGGCTGACCGTAAAAGTCCGTGGTTGCGTCATGGTGGAGATTTACAAGGAATCATTGACCATCTTGATTATTTTAAAGAATTGGGCGTTACAGCACTTTGGATGACACCAATTATTGAGAATAATACTCACCAAAGCAATGAAGGTGGCACGATGCGTAGCTCGTATCATGGTTATCATTTTACTGACCATTATCAAGTTGATAAGCGTTTTGGTGGAAATGCTGCTTATTTGAAATTGATCGATGCGGCTCACAAAAAAGGCATAAAAATTGTGCAAGATGCGGTCTATAATCACGTGGGTGAAGATGCTTGGTTTAACCAAGATTTGCCTTCAAAGACGTGGATTCACAATTGGGATAAATACACCAATACTTCATACAAAGACCAACCACTTTTTGATGTCAATGGCTCGAAATATGACAAAAAAGTAACCGTTGATGGTTGGTTTACTTCTTTTTTACCAGATTTAAACCAAAAAGACCCACTTTTGGCAAATTATTTGATTCAACACGCTCTCTGGACAATCGAATATTTTAACATTGATTCATGGCGAATTGACACCTATATTTATAATGATATGGAGTTTATGAATCGTTGTAACAAAGCGATTTTAGACGAATACCCGCAAATGTTGCTTTTTGGCGAATCGGCAGTAAATAGCCCAATTAGTCAAGCTTATTTTACAAAAAACAATTTGAATATTCCGTTCAAATGCAATTTACCTGCAGGTTGCGATTTTGTGCTTCAAGGAGCTATTAATTCATCATTGAACGAAGATTTTGGTTGGAATAATGGCGTAAATAGACTTTACCAAACTTTGGCACAAGACATTATTTACCAAAACCCAGAAAGACTTGTGCCTTTTGTGGAAAATCATGATACTGACCGCTATTTTTCAGTAATTGGTGAAGATTTTAATAAATATAAATTAGGTTTGACATGGCTTTATACCCTTCGTGGCATTCCGCAAATGTATTATGGTACTGAGTTTTTGATGAAAAATTTCAAAAATCCAACCGATGCGGAAGTAAGAAAAGATTTTCTAGGAGGTTTTAAAGGTGATAGTGAAAATAAATTTACCGTAGCAGGACGCAATGCTAAAGAAAATGAGGCTTTTGATTTCAACAAAAAACTTCTGAATTATCGAAAAAATTCAGAAGCATTGACTAAGGGGAAATTTATGCAATTCACACCTTTCGATAATGGCGTTTATGTATATTTTCGTTATACCGAAAAGCAAACAGTAATGGTTATTAGTAATACAAAAAAAACTGAAACAACTTTTTCAACCAAGAATTTTGCTGAAATAATCAAAGGTGCAAAATCAGCAAAAAATATCATGACAGATGAAGTTTTGAATGATATTTCGACCTTAAAAGTACCTGCAATGACAGCAATTATCTTGGAATTGAACTAAAGCCCCAATTTCTAAATCCTTTTCCCCGATGAGAAAAGGGACTTCTTAACATTAAGTTTATAAAACACAACAATGATTAAAGCATTTTTATTTGATTTAGATGGCGTAATTGTCGAAACAGCAATTTTTCATTACCAAGCATGGAGACAAATGGCCAACGATTTAGGATTTGATATTTCAGAGCAATTCAACGAAGGGTTGAAGGGTATCAGCCGCATGGAGTCGCTCGATTTGATTTTAAAACATGGTGGCATTGAGTTGAGTGAGGATAAAAAACTTGAGTTAGCTGCCAAAAAGAATGAAAACTATTTGAGTTTGGTCAGCAAAATGACACCCGATGATATTTTGCCTGGAATTACCGATTTTTTGAAGCAAATCAAACAAACTGATATAAAAATTGGATTAGGTTCGGTCAGTAAAAATGCCAAAATGATATTGAAAAGTGTTGGTTTATTGCAAGAATTTGATACTATTATTGACGGTACGAAAATTTTGCGAAGCAAACCAGACCCCGAAGTATTTTTGAAAGGTGCAGCCGAATTAGGTTTTTCGCCAGACGAATGTATTGTTTTTGAAGATGCGGTGGCTGGCGTTGAGTCAGGAAAAAGAGCAGGAATGAAAGTAGTTGGCATCGGAAAACCAGAAGTTTTAACAAAAGCTGATATAGTTTTGGCTGGGTTTGAAGGACTTGATTTAAATGTTTTATTGAACCAGATTTAAACCAAACCAAAAAATAACAAAAATACTTTACCTATAAAGTCGGTTATAAAAGCCGACATACGATAATGAAAGATTACATAAAACATGATGCGTGGTGCATCATAGAAGAAGGATTCCACGCCGAACATAACGAAATTACCGAAAGTTTGATGAGTTTGGGCAACGGTCGCATGGGCGGACGTGGAAATTTTGAAGAAAATTATAGTGGAAAAACCCTAAAAGGCAACTATGTTGCTGGAGTTTGGTTTCCTGACAAAACTCGTGTAGGTTGGTGGAAAAATGGCTATCCAAATTATTTTGCCAAAGTTATCAATGCTTGTAATTGGACTGGAATTGACATCGAAATTGATGGCGAAGTGCTTGATTTAAACACATCTGAAATTTTAGAGTTCAACAGAACACTGAATATGAAAACAGGTGTTTTAGAGCGTATTTGCACCGTTGAATTATCAAATAACAAACAACTAAAAATTCATTCGCAGCGTTTTTTGAGCATGGTTGATGATGAAGCAGGTGTAATTAAATATTCAATTACTCCGTTAAACTTTTCTGGTTCAGCCAAAATCACGATTTCGCTTGATGGTGATGTTTCTAACAAAGACTCGAATCATGGCGAAAAATTCTGGAAAGAAATCAGTAAAGAAACTGCACACGGAGAGGCTTATTTGACACTCGAAACCAAGCAATCTGCTTGGGATACTGTGCCTACTTTTCAAGTGTGTACGGGTATGAAGTTTAAGATTTATCAAGAAACTCAACTTGTTGATTATCAAACACTTCCAATAAAAAAAGAAAGTTATGTTGCCAACGAAATAAAAATTAATTTAGAGGAAAACCAAGAAACTTCAATCATTAAATTTGCCGTTAATCTTTCCTCAGAAAATCATTCGATTGAGAAATTAAGTTCAAATGCGAAAAATTATCTTGATAAAGTTACTAAAAAGGGCTTTGACTTGATGCTTGCTGAACAAAAAACGGCTTGGGCAAAAAAATGGGAAGGAAACGATATTCAAATTGAAGGTGATGTAGCAGCTCAACAAGCGATTCGTTTCAATATTTTTCAGTTGCAGCAAACTTATACGGGCGAAGACGCTCGTTTAAATATTGGCCCAAAAGGTTTTACAGGAGAAAAATACGGCGGTGTAACTTATTGGGATACCGAAGCTTATTGTTTGCCTTTTTATTTAGCTACTTCTGACCAAAAAGTTGCCCGAAATTTATTGGTTTATCGTCACAATCATCTACAAAAAGCTATTGAAAATGCCGAGAAATTAGGCTTTTCTGACGGAGCAGCACTTTATCCGATGGTAACGATGAATGGCGAAGAGTGCCATAACGAATGGGAAATTACTTTTGAAGAAATTCACAGAAATGGAGCAATTGCTTATGCAATTTTTGATTATGTGCGTTATACCGGCGATGCCAAATATTTAGAAGAGTATGGTCTTGAAGTTTTGACCGGTATAGCAAGGTTTTGGTCGCAGCGTGTTAATTGGTCGGCTGACAAAAACAAATATGTAATGTTGGGTGTAACAGGTCCAAATGAATATGAAAACAATATCAATAATAACTGGTATACCAATTATTTGGCGGTTTGGTGTTTGAAATATACTATCGAAAGTTTTGAAAAACTTAAAGGTGAGAATCAAGAAATATTTGACAAAGTTATTGTCAAAACAAGCCTTAATTATACAAACGAAAGCAAAAAATGGCAACATATTGTAGAAAATATGCACTTGCCTTATGATGAAAATCGTCAGGTTTTCTTGCAACAAGATGGTTTTTTGGACAAAGAATTATTGACTGTTGCAGACATTTCCGAGCATCGTCCTATCAATCAAAAATGGTCTTGGGACAGAATTTTGCGTTCGTGTTTTATCAAACAAGCCGACGTTTTGCAAGGAATGTATTTCTTTGAAGAGGATTTTACGATTGATGAATTACGCAGGAATTTTGATTTTTATGAACCAATGACAGTCCATGAATCATCACTTTCACCATGCGTACACGTGATTCATGCGGCACGATTAGACAAAAAAGACAAGGCTTACGAAATGTATGTGCGTACTGCTCGTCTCGACTTGGACGATTATAATAATGACACCGAAGACGGCTTGCATATTACCTCAATGGCTGGCACTTGGCTATCTGTTGTGCAGGGTTTTGGTGGCATGAGAGTTAAACAAGATATGCTCTCTTTCGAGCCATTTCTACCCGAACAATGGCAAGGATTTTCGTTTAGAGTTGGTTTTAGAAACAAAGCCTTACAGGTTTCTATAAAACCGAATATCATAGAAATAGAAAATCTTTCTAAAAAATCAATTTCCGTTTTGGTTTATGGTAAAGAGGTTTTAGTTAATGCCAATACTACAAAATTGGTTACTTACTAATATTTGTGAACAAACAAAAAACGCTGTCAGATTATGATTTGACAGCGTTTTTTTATACATTCCGAACCCAACATTGAAACCTCAATTGCACCCTCCTATTTCTGCTTTGAAAATTGTACCACTATCTGCTTTAAAACCAGCATTGAGTTGGATATTTTTTGCTTGGTAAGTTGCTCTTGTGCCTGCACCAGTTACGAAATTTGTCGCTGTGATCGTTCCATTTGTGGCTGATGCTTGTTTTGTTATATTTCCTGAGGAGATATTATCAGTTGGGTTGCTTAAAGGTAATAGTGAAGCACAAGGATTTGGCGAAATATTCAATATCTTCTTATTATCGCTAAAAAGTAAGCAATTTGCAGATATGATAGCATTCAAAGACTGTCCAACGAAACTTGTAGGAACAACTCCATTTTTATACATAACGCCATATACTTCAAAATTGCCTGCTGCTAAAGTTGTAAAATTTGAAGTGGCATTTTGAGCAGCAATTGTACTGGTTGTGGTATTTAAAGCCATATAAGTATAGCTGTACCCAACAGGAATTGTTAATTCTTCATATATATCCCCTGTACCTTGAACACTAAATGTAATACTTGTATTTGTTTCATTAATATTATATAGTAAGGCATAGTAGCTTGTACACGCATTCAATACAATATTGCGAGAACCATTGTTGCTAATCGCACCATTTGAATTACCACCAACAAAATTATTACAATTAAATGTAGCGGATGAAAAAATGCTATAAACTGCAGATCCATTACCAACGCTTGAAACTGTGTATGTTCCTGATTGTGAGACTCTAAATTTTACTAAAACTGCATTTGAATTACCCCAAGTTGAAGCTTGACAAACAGTATATGTATCATTTGTATAATTAATAACTGGAAAACTACCAGCTCCAGCAGTACTAAAAGCCCTACTTGAACCAATAAACTTACTCACTGGCGTAAATGTCAAGCCTAAATTCAAGCTCGCATTTCCAGATTGAGCAGAAACTGTAGCATCTGAACAAATAATACTACTTATAGGTTGACAAGTTGAGGTTAAAGTAAAATTAGCATTTGAAATATCAAAGAAATTAGATGAAGAACTACCTCTACTTATTACTTTTACTCTTGCTTGGGTACTATTTGCAATATTTGCCGAAACCAAATAGTTTTCAATCCCATCATTAGGTGTATTACTTACAATAAGATAAGGAAAAGTGCTTCCCCCGTCAACTGATAAATATATGTCAACGTTTGTACTCAATAAATTTGTACTATTCACGCTCCAATTAACCGTTTGGGTATTTCCAGCAGTCCATGTTTCTCCTCCGTTAGGTAATGTAACAGCTAAAGGACCTTTTGTTCCATCAACTGTTACTGTAACATCTTTTGAATCTACTCCACCGCCACTACTTCGACTATCACGACCTGTCAATCTCATATTAATTGTACGTGCAACTTGTGGCAATGCTTCATCATTATTGGCAACACTACCTGATAAAATTGTGGCTAATGTTGGAAACATTCTTATATTCCCTGTTGAAGAAGGTGCAACACTTCTAAAAATAGGTGAATCAGTAGAACTTTGGGCATCATCTGCCCCTCCACGAGTTGTACCCAAATTGTATTGTTCCCAGTTATACAATATTGTTTCTCCATTTGCATCAGTTCCACTTCCAATTAAAGTAAACGGTGTTCCTTTTGGAATGACTAATGCTATGCCATTGGGGTTTGCATTGACCACAGGAGCAGTATTACCTGTTGCCGTATTTACACTACAAGTACCAGTACTTATGCTGTAACTAATTATACTTTCCAAGCTATTTGTATGAAAATATGTTCTATTCACAGAACCGCTAATATTATCAGGAGTGCAATTTCCCCAATAAGACATGTAGGTTGAACCACTACCTGGTTCATAGGCTGAACCTGTCATTATATTACCTGTACAACCATCATTAATACTATTAAAAGTATGACCCGCACTGAATTGATGACCAACCTCATGGATAAATGTACTAAACGAACTCGGATTTGAGCCACTCCAACCACCAGCTTTTATAGGACTTGGATTTGCACTCAAATTGAAATTCCGACAAGGGCCATTCAAATAAGCCACTCCACCGCCCGATGTTCCATGTAATACGTGTCCAATATCATAGGTCGAAAGTGCAAAATTAGCTGGGTCAGAAGTTGCCAATGCTCCAAATGTTTCTGCGGCTTTAAGAGCATCTGAACCATTAAAAGGGTCGGTTGTAGCATCGGTATAAATTTTAGTATTTACTAACATAAAACTTACTGAAACTTCTTTCTCATAAACTGCTTTAAGGGAATTTACAATACTAACAACAGCCGCTTGTGCTGCGACCAAAGTACCTCCGTTACTTGCATAAAATTCCCCTGTTGTAAGAATTGACATTCTATAAGTGCGGAGTGTTCCTCCATTACTATACCCTTGAATAGCTTTTGCTTTAAAGTTTTTCCCTAATGTATTTATATGTTCATCACGTATTTCACATTGCCCATCGGTCAATAAATCATTTTGGTAAAAAACCTCATGTTCATTTTGTGAAATATTTTTAGGTGCAATAATTACATTACCCTTGGCTGTAAAAAATAATCCATAAACACCACTCGGAGCTACTGTAAATAAACCAGATGCTTCTTTGTCTTCAGAAATGCTAAATGCTCGATAAGTTTTTATATCGGGGAATCTTTTCGCCAATTCGTCTGACATTAAAGGCGATTCTATAACTTTAAAAGTCATATAACTTCCATCAGCCATTGGCAAATCTAAGGCTATGCCACCGTCTTCCGATTGTTTCTTTGCGACTAAAATACTTATCTCTTTAGGGGCATTTTTTAATTTTTCTTGAACCGACAATAAATTTATTTTTATGGTAAGTTTTTCATTTTGTGCAAACAAAAAAGTGATTGGAGTAAAAAACAGAAGAAGTATATATTTTTTCACGACTGATAAAGTTTAGATTTAAAGGTAAAGCTACGATAAAATGAAATAAGCCTGAGTTGATTATTAATATTTTATCTAACGGTATTTTAAAACAAAAAAAGCTATCAAAATCAATTGATAGCTTTGCAATAGAAATTTCACAGATCCTACGTCTGAATCACTCCAACATTATATCGCTTCGTAATCGGTGCATGATTGGCGGCCTCAATTCCCATCGAAATAATTTTACGTGTTTCTAATGGGTCAATCACGCCATCTACCCAAAGATTTGACGCAGCAAAATATGGACTCAATTGAGAATTATAACGGTCAGTAATTTTATCTAAAAGTTCTTTTTCTTCTACATCTCCTATTGTTATTCCCTTTGATTTTAAAGTTGCAGTTTGAATTTGCACCAAAGTTTTTGCCGCCGCAGCCCCGCTCATTACGGCCATTTGTGCTGTAACCCACGAATAAATCAAACGAGGGTCATAAGCCTTACCACACATCGCATAGTTGCCTGCACCATAAGAATTTCCGACGATAAAAGTAAATTTCGGCACTACCGAATTTGCCATGGCATTAACCATTTTTGCTCCATCTTTTATAATTCCTCCATGCTCAGAACGACTGCCAACCATAAAACCAGTAACATCTTGCAGGAAAACCAAAGGAATTTTTTGTTGGTTACAATTCATAATAAATCGAGCGGCTTTGTCGGCCGAATCTGAGTAAATTACACCGCCCATTTGCATCTCTCCTTTCTTACTTTTAACAATTTTTCGTTGGTTCGCAACAATACCAACAGCCCAACCATCAATCCTGGCAAGTCCGCACAAAATCGTTTGTCCATAACCTTTTTTATATTGGTCAAATTCCGAATTATCAACCATTCTTTCAATAATTTCTACCATATCATACGGTTTGGCTCTGTCAGCAGGCAAAATCGTATAGATTTCATTGGGATCTTTTTTAGGCGGAAAGGCTTCTTTTTTATCAAAACCTGCTTTATCAAAATGCCCCATTTTGTCGAAAATATTACGAATTTCGTCCAAACAGGCTTTATCATTCGGGAATTTATTGTCAGTTACGCCCGAAATTTCGCAATGCGTAGTAGCTCCACCCAAAGTTTCATTATCAATCTCTTCACCAATCGAAGATTTAACCAAATATGAACCTGCCAAAAAGACCGAACCCGTTCCTTCAACAATCAAAGCATAATCTGACATGATAGGCAAATATGCTCCACCTGCCACACAACTACCCATAATTGCAGCCACTTGCGGTATTCCTGCCGAAGACATTTGAGCATTATTCCTAAAAATGCGACCAAAATGCTCTTTATCAGCAAAAACTTCCGACTGCATCGGTAAATAAACTCCTGCCGAATCAACTAAATAAATAATTGGTAAGCGATTTTCCATCGCAATTTCTTGGGCTCGAAGATTTTTTTTTGCAGTAATAGGAAACCATGCCCCAGCTTTTACGGTTGCATCATTCGACACTATTACACACATTTTGCCACTCACATATCCAATTCCACAAACACAACCACCATTTGGGCAACCGCCATCTTCTTCATACATTCCCTCACCTGCGAATGTTCCAAACTCAATAAAATTTTTATCTTTATCTCTTAAATATTCTATTCTTTCCCTTGCAGTTAGCTTTCCTTTGGCTTTATGGGCTTCTATTTTCTTCAAACCTCCGCCTAATTTTATTTTTTCGTACCGTTCATTCAATTCGTGTAATAATTCTTCTAATTTTAGCATAATTCTTTTTATATTTCGTTGATGAAGCAAAATAATGATAATTTTTCATTGTTTTAAACAATTTTTGCAAATATGACAAATAGTTGTCAAAACAATGATTAATATTGCAACTAAATTATCAACAAACAATAAAATACAATGAATTACTTAGAAACGGAAACTGGCGAAACTTTAGAAATGATACAGCAAAGTGCAAAAGATTTTGCCGAAAATTATATTCGTCCGCACCTGATGGAATGGGATGAATCGCAAAAATTTCCTGTTGAATTATTCCACAAAATGGGCGATTATGGTTTTATGGGCATACTTGTACCAGAAATTTATGGCGGTTCGGGACTTGGTTATCAAGAATATATTACAGTTGTTGACGAAATTTCAAAGGTATGTGGCTCAATTGGTCTTTCGGTTGCTGCACACAATTCGCTATGCACTAACCATATTCTTACGTTTGGAAACGAAGAGCAAAAGCATAAATATTTGCCAAAATTAGCTTCGGGACAATGGATTGGAGCTTGGGGATTGACCGAAACAGGCACAGGTTCGGATGCTGGCGGCATGACAACTACGGCAGTTGAAGACGGCGATTATTTCGTATTAAATGGCTCTAAAAATTTTATTACGCATGCTATTAGTTCAGAAGTATCCGTTGTAATTGTTCGTACAGGCGAAAAAGGCGACTCTCATGGCATGACAGCATTCATTATAGAAAAAGGCACGGAAGGCTTTTCGTCAGGAAAAAAAGAAAATAAATTAGGTATGAGAGCCAGCGAAACGGCTTGTTTGTTTTTTGATAATTGTCGAGTTCACAAAGATAATATTTTGGGTCATGTTGGAGATGGTTTCGTACAATCTTTGAAGATTTTAGATGGAGGAAGAATTTCGATTGCAGCACTTTCGCTCGGAATTGCTAAAGGTGCGTACGAAGCAGCCCTAAAATATGCCCAAGAAAGACACCAATTTGGCAAAAGTATTATCAATTTTCAAGGAATTAGCTTTAAATTGGCTGAAATGGCAACAAAAATCGAAGCAGCCGAATTATTGACTCGTAATGCTGGTAACTTGAAAAATCAAGGCAAAAAAATGACTAAAGAAGGTGCTATGGCAAAACTTTTTGCATCCGAAACAGCAGTTGAAGTAGCAACCGAAGGCATCCAAATTCATGGTGGATATGGTTATACAAAAGATTTTCCAGCCGAAAAATACTACCGTGATGCCAAACTTTGTACAATTGGCGAGGGGACGAGCGAGATTCAGAAAATAGTAATTTGTAGAGAATTAGTTAAATAATGGAATTTTGGGGCGAAGTTCCACTTCGCTTCCTGTAAGTCTGCTTCCTTCGACCGCCAAGTCGAAGGAAGCATTTCACAAAATAATCATGAAGATTATAGAATGTCCCCGTGATGCGATTCAGGGTTTGCATCAATTTATTCCAACTGAAAAAAAAATAAAGTATATCAATTTATTACTCGAAAGTAATCTATTCGATACAATAGATTTTGGGAGTTTTGTTTCTTCAAAGGTCATTCCGCAAATGGCGGACACAAAAGATTTAATCAAAAAACTAAATATTCAAGAGTCAAAATCTAAACTTTTGGCTATTATTGCCAACGAACGTGGAGCTTTGGAGGCTTGCCAGTTTAACGAGATTACTTATCTAGGCTATCCCTTTTCGATTTCAGAAACGTTTCAATTACGCAATACCAATGCAACTATTTTCGAGTCATTGGAACGTGTAAAATCTATTCAGGAAATTACCCAACAAGCTAACAAACAATTAGTTATCTATATTTCAATGGGCTTTGGGAATCCTTACGGCGATATTTGGAACGCCGAAATTGCATTACATTGGGTAGAACAATTAGAGCAATTAGGTATAAAAATATTTTCTTTGTCAGATACAGTTGGGGTAGCAAAACCTGATTCAATAAAATATTTATTTGAAAACCTAATTCCTAAATATCCAAACGTAGAATTTGGCTCACATTTGCACACAACGCCCGATACTTGGCAAGAAAAAATTGAAGCCGCTTATAAAGCAGGGTGCCGAAGATTTGATGGAGCGATTTTGGGCTATGGTGGTTGCCCAATGGCAGATGATGAATTGGTTGGCAATATGGCAACTGAAAATTTATTGAAATTTTCAAAGAATACTGATAATCAATTAGTTAGTGATTTAAAATTAGCTTTTCAAGAAATGATATACTAATGTTTTTTTTAAACTCTGATACCGAAAAATACCCGAAAGTTGAATTTCAACTCATTAAAACAAAGCAAGAAGGAAAACTTTTTACTATCACTCTGAATCGTCCTGAAAAAAGGAATGCCTTCACACCTACGATGGTGCATGAAGTTGCATTTGCTTTGGCTTATGCACATTTCAACAAGGAGATTTGGTGTGTTTTGGTCGAAGCGGCTGGAACAGTTTTTTGTGCAGGAATGGATTTAAATGTTTTTCAAAATCCAGAATTAGACATCAAAAATATAACCTTGCCAGCCCCATTAAGTCAAATTACGATTGGTGATGCCTTCAAATATTTGGAAAAACCTTGCATTGCAAAAGTTGAAGGGAATGTTGTAGCAGGTGGTTTTTTGTTTATAGGAGGATGTACTTTTGTGATTTCTAACGAAGATGCACAATATGGATTACCCGAAGTAAAACGGGGCATTTTTCCTTTGCAAGTAATGGCAACTTTACTAAAAATCATGCCTCAACGAAAAGTTTTGGAAATATGTATTTTGGGCAAAAACTACACTGCTAAGGAAGCATTTGATTTAGGCTTAGTTACGCATCTTTCTACAAAAGAAAATATCAAAAATGATACAATCACATTAATTAACAGCATTTTAGAAAACTCACCGTTTGCCATAAAAAAAGGTTTTGAAGCATTAAACAAGCTCCAAAACCTTTCAGAAAACGAACAACATCAATACTTATTAAACATCTTGCAAGAAATAAAAAATTCAGCCGATGCAAAAGAAGGAATTTTGGCTTTTAAAGAAAAAAGAAACCCAAATTGGGGAAATTAATATGGCGAATAAAAAGTAGAGGTTCAAAATTTTGAACCCCTACTTTTTTCCTAATTAATATCTTTCTTCTTCCCAACATTTATTGCTGGAAGTTGATTTTCGCTTACTAATTTGTTAAATGCCGGTACATCTTCGTCAATTATCTTTCTAAGTTTTGTTGTGCTTATTTCCATTTTTTTGCTCAAATCATCAAATGCCTCATGTGAGCCTTTGGTTGGTTTAGCATCGGAACTTGAAACAACACTTGCAACTCCTGCAATTTTATCATTCAAACGAATCGGATATGCCAATAAATCTTGTGTTGCACGAGCTTTGTTTTGCACCAAAGTTTGCTCCAAATCTTCTAAGTTTTTGAGCATTGGTTTGGTCAATTTCTGAAATTTAGCAATCAAAACTGTGTCTTTTACACTTTTCATATATTCGCTAACTGCTTTCTTAATTTCTCGCATTTGATTGATTGCCTTATGATTTTCTTCTAATTTATTGTGAATTTTCAATAATAAATCAAATTGAGCTTTCAAATCAGCATCAGACGCTTCATTACGGGGGTCTTTCTTGATTTCGGCAGTTTCTTCTTGCACAACGTTTTTACCAACTATCAATCGTACTTTATAATTTCCAGGAACAACTTTTGGACCAGTCAAACTACCTGCCCACATTGGTGATTTTTCTCCTTCAATTTCGGTGGCATCAGCATAACGCATATTCCAAACAAAACGATTTAAGCCAACATTTGCCGCAACTGTACCTGATCGCTGCATTTTGGTATCTTCATAAAAGTCTTTTGAAATCTTCAAAGCTTCTCCTTTCACATCTTTTTGGTTAGAATAAGTAACAATTGTATCATTATTCATAGTCAAAAACTGTATTTTTACTTCATCTTTAGGAGTACTTTCCAAATAATAATTAACTAAAACACCATTGGGAGCATTCTGACCTTCGTCTTGCGGAACACCACGTCTGCCACCACCATCGCCACCTTGCATACGGTATGAATGACGAGGTTTGAATAAATATGCTTCCGAACCCTTAATCAAATTGTCTTTTATTTCGTGAAGAGGGGTTAAATCATCCAAAATCCAAAATGAACGACCATGCGTAGCAACAACTAAATCTTTTTCTCTTTTATGGATTTGTAAATCACGCACCGAAGAAATTGGCAGATTCTGACTAAAAGTATTCCAATTTTCACCATCGTCAAATGAAACATAAACACCTCTTTCGGTTCCTGCATAAAGCAACCCTGCTTTGTTTGGATCTTCACGTAGCACACGAGTATATTCGTCTCCTGGAATTCCGTTGCTTATCGCAGTCCAAGTTTTGCCATAATCACTTGTCTTGAATAAATAAGGTTTTCTATCGCCAAACATATATCGAGTAGCTGCCATGTATGCTTTTCCTTTTACAAAATCAGAAGGATGAATAGTGCTTATTAAAGCAAAATCGCCTAATTGTGAAGTCGGAAGCGTAATATTAGTCCAATTTTTACCATTATCTTTTGTAACATGAACAAATCCATCGTCAGAACCTGCCCAAATATTACCCTTTTCTATTGTTGATTCTGCCAAAGCAAAAATCGTTGCATAAATCTCTGCACCAGTTTGGTCTAGCGTAATTGGCCCACCCGTTGCTCCAGTAGTTTTTGGGTCATTGCGAGTCAAATCTGGACTAATGGTTTCCCACGAATGCCCTTCATCATGCGTAACATGCACATATTGCGAAGTGGCATACAAACGAGTACCATCATGTGGTGAAAATAATATTGGGTATGTCCACTGAAAACGGTATTTCTTTTCAGCCGAAGTATGTCCCATATTATTTTCAGGGTAAACCATTATATTTTGTTCTTGGTTATTTGCTGCATTTTGCTTGGTCATAAAACCATCATAAGAGCCACCATAAGTAATTTTTGAGTTTTTAGGGTCAATCGCAATATAGCCTGACTCTCCACCAGCTACCGAATACCAATCTCTCAAACCTAT
>NZ_JAYWCU010000109.1:0-11047 GCF_043780375.1 Emticicia sp.
TGTTACTTCAATTCTAATGGAAAAACTGATAGTTTAGTTTTTTTGTTATACTAAAAATAAAAATAATGCAAGTATTAACCCGTAATTCGCATAATTTAGTAAGTTTAAAACCTTTTATTCAACCAAATCCTTTACTATGAAAAATGAAATTTCTCGCCGTGGTTTTATAACCATTGCACCGCTTGCCACAGTTGGCTTATTTTTAAATAAAAAACCTAATTTCTTTAGATTAGACAAGCCAAATTCAAAATTTGGAGGTGTACAAATGGGTGCAATTACTTACTCGTTTAGAAGTATGCCGCACGATATTGACCAATTATTGAAGTTTTGTATTGATGCCAATGTCAGTGCTATCGAAATGATGGGCGACCCAGCCGAAGATTTTGCGGGAAAACCTAAAAATCCGAATCCGTTCAGAATGGGGTCTCAGTCGCCACGACCAGCAGGTAGCACAGCACCAACTGGTCCTCCGCAACGCCCTCAAATGACTGACGAACAAAAAGCTCAAATGGCAGCATACGGAAAACAAGTAGCCGAGTGGAGAGCAACTGCTTCGATGGATAAGTTTAAAGAAATTCGTAAGAAATTTAATGATGCAGGCGTAAGTATTTATGCTTTCAAACCAAATGCTTTTGGAGCGAATAATGCTGACTCAGAAGTAGATTATGCTATGAATGCCGCTAAGGCTTTAGGAGCAACTTCGGTAACAGTTGAGCTACCAACTGACTCCGCTCAAACAAAAAGATTGGGTGATTTGGGTACGAAAAATAAAGTTTATGTGGGTTATCATGCCCACTTACAAGCAACTGATACGCTTTGGGACGAAGCATTAAGTCAATCGCCATACAATTCGCTTAACCTTGATTGTGGACATTACATTGCAGTTGGCGGAAAAAATACCAAAGAAACATTGTTAGCACTGATTCAAGCCAAGCATGACCGCATTACGAGTATGCACATAAAAGACCGCACGGCAGATGGCAAAAGTAATTTGGCATGGGGCAAAGGCGACACGCCAATCAAGGATGTTTTGTTATTGGTAAAAAATAAAAAATACAAATTCCCTATTTCTATCGAGTTGGAGTACGATGTTCCAGCAGGCTCTGATGCCGTGAAAGAAGTAGCTAAATGTATTGAATATGCTAAGAATATATTGGTTTGATGAGAATTAAAAACTGGGAAGTATCTCAAATATGAGTTACTTCCCTATGTTTAGTATTGAGTTGTTAAGCGGCACTGAAAGTGTCAAGCTTGAATAGCACTGATTGAAAATCGGTGTAAGATTTGATTTTTTAAAGCCTCAACCGATTCACCAAAACCAAAACCGAAGTATCTTTCGCCGAACTATTTCTGCTTTGTCGTTTGACTCGGTCGAAATTGCCTAAAACAATATCTTCGTCGCCATCGCCATCTATATCATTGGCATCCATTACGAGCCAATTTCCTGCATTTGCTTCTTTTATAGTGAATGGCTTGAAAGTTAAATTTCCCTTGTTTTCAAGGTAAATAAATGCTTCTTTTGGTTGATTTTTGATGTCTGGAAAATATGAAATCGTAGCTATATCAATATCACCATCTTTGTCAAAATCTCTCGCAATAGCTTTAAAACAACCATGAATAGGGAAGAAAAATTGTTGTTTAAATCCGTTCTTGCCATCATTCAAATAGCCATAAACCCCATGAAAGTTTTTAAGTAAATGCGTACTATAATCAGCATTGTCACCACTAGTATAGAGAATATCCTTGAAACCATCATTATTCAAATCGGTCATTTCAAAATAGCTCGAGCCATGTACAGGCGAAAAACGTAAGATTTCTTTTTCGTCAAAATGAGAAACGCCACCCGAAGGAACACCTCCCGAAGGAACGCCTTCCGCACCTTTTCCTTTATTGGTAAAAAGAAAAATACCTTCTTGTGCTTGGGCAAAAAGTACCCAAATATCAGGCAAACCATCGTTGTTTACATCATCAATATAAGTCTTTATAGCTCCCGTGAATTCTCTGATAATTTTTTTCTCATGAATATTATTTCCTTTGTTGCGGTACCAAAACAAGGCTCCTTTCTTATTTCCGTAACCGCAAATCAATTGGTCAATTAGTCCATCTTTGTCTAAATCTACTGCATTGCTCTGCACAGGTCTTGGTAGGCTATCAAGCAACGGAGCGTTTTGTGTGAAACGCCCTTTTCCTGCAAAACTAAAAGGATGTAAAGTGCCAGTTGTTAAATCATTGGGATTCAGAATGCCAATATTGGTAAGAAAACCTTGTCGATTTCCAGCTTTTTGTAAATCGTTTTCAAAATTAATATTTACAATGGTTTCCTTTATTTTTTGAGACAAAATAGGAGAGAGGTTTTTATCATAAATCGAAAGCAAAGCGTCACTTGCTACATAAATTTGCTGATTTACTGCATCAATTTTTATACAGGTTACCGAAGGAAAACTGCTTTTAGGAATGGATATTGGCTTTACTGTAAATAAATCTGAAATGGCTGAAATAGGTTCTCGTGCTTGTGAAGGAAGTTTTTCAGGAGCACTATCTTTGTAATAAGCAACTATTTTGTCCCAGTCGTCGACCGAAATAGCCGATTTACTTGTATATTTATTATTCGCATCTTTCTGAATATCAGGGTAGGCTTCCCCATTGACAATCTGCAAACCTAATTGTTGGGCCATAATCGGCAAAATGTTCTTTTCCCAGGTAGATTTATCAAGTAGGGTTGGCTCAGGGAAAAGATGACATGAGCCGCAGTAAGTTTGAGCTAGTTTCTCGCCTTCAGATTGTGTATTACAACTCAAAGTGAATAATAAACTAAAGAAAGATAAATAGCTTATTACACTAAATAATTTCATGCTTGGAAGTGCCAAAGGGTTTTTACGAATTATTCCGAAAGCTAATTAAAATAGGGTGTTTTACAAAACGAAGAAATTGTCTTCTTGATGATATTGGCAGTTTTCAGATAAAAAAAATGCGTGCCATCTTAATAATAAGCGACACGCATTTTTTAAAAAAAGATTACAAATTCTTTTTGGTCAACTCTTTTACCGCAAAATCTGCTGCACGGGCAGTCATTGCCATATAAGTAAGTGAAGGATTGACACATGATGCCGAAACCATAAATGAGCCATCAGTTACGAAAACGTTTTTAACGTCATGTACTTGGTTATTAGAATTTAGGACTGAAGTTTTAGGGTCTCTTCCCATGCGAGCCGTTCCCATTTCGTGAATCGCCATGCCGAGGAATGAACCTTGATTATTGCCTTTTACATTTTTTACGCCAGCCGATTCCAACATTTCGATGGCATCATTTTGCATATCAATACGCATTTTTTTCTCGTTTTCTTTCAATTCTGCATCAAAAACTGCCAATGGAATGCCCCATTTGTCTTTTTCGGTTTTGTGTAAATAAACTTTGTTTTCGAAATAAGGAAGTGTTTCGCCAAACCCACTCAAACCCATTGTCCAAGGGCCTGGATGTGTCAATTCTTCTTTGAAATCTGCACCAAAACCTAATTCAGCCACATTTCGTTGCCAGCCTTGGCGACCAGCTCCTGCTCCTCCTTGATAACCAAAACCACGTATATAATCACGTTTATCAGTACCAATATTGCGGTAACGTGGCACATAAATTCCGTTGGCACGACGACCATAAGAATATTTGTCCAAATCGCCTTCCCATTCGCCTGATGCACCGATTTTGAAATGGTGATCCATTAAATTATGTCCTAATTGACCAGAATCATTTCCAAAACCATTTGGGAAACGATTAGATGTTGAGTTTAGCATCAATGATGTAGAGCCCAAAGTACTGCCACAAACAAAGATAATTTTGGCAAAATAATCACGGTGTTCCATCGTTACGGCATCAATTACTCGCACGCCCGTTGCACGTTTTTTGTTTTCGTCGTACATAATTTCCGACACAACCGAGTCGGGGCGAAGCGTTAAACGACCCGTTTTGGCTGCTGCTGGCAAAGTGCCCGATTGCGTACTGAAATATGCTCCAAATGGACAACCCAATGAACATTTATTACGGTATTGACAAGCACCACGACCAACGCCTATTTGTTCTTTTTTAGCTTCCGAAAGATTGGCAACTCGACCGATAGTCATATTGCGACCTGGGAAATTCTTTTCGATGCGTTTACGTACTTCTTTTTCTACGCAATACATTTCCATTGGAGCAATAAAATCACTGTCGGGCAATTGTGGTAAACCTAATTTTTCACCCGAAATACCAACAAATTTTTCGACATAAGAATACCACGGAGCAACGTCTTTGTAGCGAACAGGCCAATCAACGGCAATGCCATCTTTTAAGTTTGCTTCAAAATCAATATCGCTCAAACGGTATGACTGACGACCCCACATAATTGATTTTCCACCAACGATATTTGGGCGATACCAGTCGAAGCGTTTTTCTTCTTTGTATAAAGCATCGGAATCATTCATCCAATATTTTTCTGTCATTTCGTTGTACGGATAATCACGTGCCAACTTCGGATGCGTAGCTTTTTGTTCAACTGTCAATCGTCCATTATATTGCGATTCCCACGGAGCTTTCATGGCATTTTCGTAGCCTGTTACGTGTTCGAGTTGCTTTCCTTTTTCGAGCATTAAAACTCGTAAACCCTTTTCAGTCAGCTCTTTAGATGCCCATCCTCCCGAAATTCCAGAGCCAATTACGATGGCATCGTAGGTTTGGTCTTTTATTGAATCTATATTTAAGTTTGCCATTTTTAGTTTTAAGATTGAGTTGTAAATTATTCAAAATCAGGTCTTTTGGTAAATGAAAAAACATTCATAATTTATCATTCACTATCGCACGGGCGACCCCGTAATCATTAAAATTACGCCCAAGTTTTTTGACCTGCTTTCATTGGCATACAGCCATCAAATCTACCGGGAATTGACAAATATTCTAATGCCTGTGTTGCTCCTATCTCGGAAGTAAAATACCCAGTAACTGTCAACCCTTTCATTTGAGTGAAAAACGATTTATTGTTAATAGTGCTTTGTTTCACTATTTCATTTTTCTGAGCAAGGTCTAATCCAACGAAATTTTTTCCAAATTTTGTTTTACTATCAGCATCTAATTTTGCCAATCCTGCATAAAACTTTTCTTGGTCGATTTTTTCGTAGCAATCACGTACAACTCTCACAATAAATTTTTCAACACCTGCCGCTTTTGCTCCTGGCGTGCCAGTAGTTGGAATAATAATGTCGGCAATTTCAGAAAGCAATATCTCTTGCTCGGCTGTAACAGCTACACTTCCCCCAAAATTAGTTACTTGTCCCATTGCACCTGCCATCAGCGGTGCAGCCATTACACCTCCAAGCATGAGTGTAACCTTTTGAATTGCGTCTCTACGATTCATATTTTTAGATTTAATGAGTGTTTTTTTTAATTGAGTGATTTACGATTTAGTGATTTTTGTAATAAAATCACATATTTACTAAATCACTTATTCACAAATTTCTTATCTGTGAAAACTTTCGCCTACAAATTTCAAAACTTCTGGAAGAGCGGTTCGCCAATATGTCCAGTTGTGAGCTCCCTCACGAACTCTAAATTCGTGTGGAATTTTCTTGTCAATCATCATGGCATGAAGAGCCATATTGCCTTTTATCAAGAAATCATCATCGCCACAATCAATATAAAACTTTACTTTTTTCAAATCGTCGGCATTGGCAGTTTCAACAATTTTTATAGGAGCATTTTTATAATAATGTTCGGTCAAACGCTCTTTTCCTTTCAAATCTTTCCCGTATAAGTCCCCGAAAACATTATTCCAACGAGCATTGTCCGTATTTCCTGTTACAATTTCATCGTCAGTCCAAACTGCGGCACTTAATGGAGCGGCAGCTACAAACATTTCAGGATGTTTGGTGGCGTACAATAAGGTGCCAAGTCCGCCCATCGAAAGCCCCGCAATTGCTCTAAAATCTTTTTTTGCTCGAATTCGGTAGTTAGTTTCAATGTATGGAATGAATTCTTTTATGAAAAAGTCCTCAAACTTAGTTTTCCCATCGAAAGTATTCATGTACCAACTCACGCCAGCATCTGGCATCACAATAATCATTGCAGGGGCTTGACCACTATTGATAGCTTTGTCGGCAATTTCTGGTGTTTGTCCAAATTGAGTCCAACCAGTTTCGTCATCAGTATAGCCATGTAATAAATAAAGAACGGGGTATTGACGATTTGTTTTGTCGTAATCGGCAGGAAGGTAGATGCTATATTCAACATCTTTGCCAAGTGTGGTACTTTTGATTTTTAGACTTTCTTTGAGCGTGCCTTGTTGGGCATAAGTAGCAACTGAGCCTATTATTAATAATAGGCAAAGAATTTTCTTCATTGTCGTTTCTTGATGTTAAGGTTGAATAATTCAGTAAATATAGCAGATTTACTTTCATTTCTATCAAAAAAAATGCTAATAAATCTGCTATAAATCTAATTATTTAACTCAATGATTTTCTTGCCTCACGGTCTGGGTCATTTTTCAAGACCGACTCGTCGTTCAAAATCATGGTTTCTCCTTTTTCGGTAGTATATTTTTCCCAATTTGGCAAACCTCCACCATTGGGATTCCCTGTTCGGACAAAGTTTAAGAATGATTTTGCCATTTTTTCTGAGAGTCTCCTTGGTCTTGCACCGCCGCCAGTATGTGTAAGCATAAGGTCTGTATTATAGAACCAAAAGCAGATATCATCGCAATGGAATGCTCGCATTCTACCGTCGAAAAGGGGAGGCTGAAAACCAAACCAAGCCAAATAAACTGGGGCTTTTTGTTTGGCTTTGGCATCGGCAGTTGAAATGGCAGCTTTCCGATTACTGACAATCATTGACCAAATTTCAATGGGTTTTTTATCAGGAAAAGTTTTGGCGTAGCTATCTACAATTGTGCTTGTTTTCTCGCCAAATCTTGATTTTAGATTTTCTTTTGCTTCTGCTAAAGTTACGTTTTCAAGGGCAGAATTTACTCTACTGGGCGATTGCTCGTTGAAAGTCGTACTAATAATCATAGGAATGTCGGCCGAAAAGTGCGAATTGTCAGCATAAAATGTACCATCCGACAAGAAACGACCGTCGGCGACTGGCACAAAACCACCACGTGCAAGATTAAGTTTTTTTGCTTCATCTGCCATTTTTGTTACGGCACGATTGGCAATGTCAATATACTCTCTCCATGGAATTTGCTGTAATTTCCCAATTTCATTAGCATTTAGTCCTGCTTCTTTTAGAACCATTTCGCCTAATTTTTCAGAATATTCTTTCGACAAACCGTTAATAGACGAACCACTCAAAGCAACGGCTTTATGGAACAAGCCCTTGGCTGACGGCATGGCAGTAAGTACACAAACTTTTGCTCCACCACCCGATTGACCAATGATTGTAACATTGCTCGCATCGCCACCAAAATTGGTAATATTATCTCGTATCCACTCTAAAGCTGCCACAATATCCAACATCCCAACGTTGCCCGAAGCCGCCATTTTATCTCCACCAACAGTTGTTAGGTTTGTAAATCCTAATGCACCTAAGCGGTGATTGAGCGAACAAAATACTACATCACCAAAGCGGCTTAAGTTTTCGCCATGATAACCGTCTTGTTCAACAGCATTTCCATTTACGTATCCGCCACCGTGTAGCCACACAATTACTGGTCTTTTTTTGTTGTCGAGTGCAGGTGTCCAAACGTTAATTTTCAAACAATCTTCACTTACGTCATCATAATTCCAATGATCCACAAAAGAGGCGTATTGATCGGCATAACGTTTTTCCATGATTTGCGGAGCAGAGTTTCCCCACCAAACCGCTGGTTTTACGTCAGTCCATGAGGCAGGTTTTTTTGGAGGCATGAAACGGTTTTCTCCTGAAGTGTCTGCTCCATAAGAAATCCCCAAAAAAGTATGAATACCTCTTAGAATATAACCACGAACTTTGCCGTGTGCAGTATTGGCTACTGCAATGTTATCGCCCACGAACAGCACCTGTTCATCTTCTTTTGGTTTAAGAGTTTTTGCTTCCGTCGATAAAGTAGCTCCCAAACCTAAACCAGCCGTACTTAAACCAAGTTTTTGAATAAAACTTCTTCTGTTTGACTCCATGATTATATCTTTTTATAAGGTTGAATATATTTGTACTCTTTTGCTGAGCAATTAAAGTAGCTCCAGTGGAGCGTTCTGTTGATAGTAAATGAATGTTATAATAGATTTTTAGCTCCATCGGAGCGTCCTACTAACAGGTCGTTGCGATGGGACTTATATTGTCTTTGCTTAATTCTTTCTATAAACAGAATGCTCCGTTGGAGTTATTACTAACAATAAGAATTTTTCTCAAAATCTTACGCCATCATTTTCTTCAAATTATTGAAACTCGTAGTTAAGTTTTCAACCGGTGAAGGTGCCCCATCTTGTTCGATGAAATAATGCTCAACACCCGCAGTTTTGGCTGCTGCAAAAATCGGTTTAAAGTCAATATAGCCTGCACCTACTTCTACTGGTTTTTGAGTTTCTTTGTTCAAATCTTTTACATGGAAAAGGGGGAAACGACCAGGATGTTTTTTGAATAATTCTGGAATATTTACACCTGCTTTTGTTGCCCAAGCAAGGTCAAGTTCAAATTTGAGCAAATCGGCACTAATTTGTGAAGTCATCATATCGAATGGCATTTGTCCTTCTACTTTTTCAAATTCTGCCGTGTGATTATGATACACAAATATAAGACCTGCTTTCTTGGCTGCTTCTGCTGCTTTTTGAAGAATTTCTATCGACATTTTGATTTCCTCCATCTTATTGACAGGAATACTGGCACAAACCAAGTATTTTACACCGCCTTCGGCAGCTTCATCAACAATTTGTTGGGTATCGTTGAGCAAAGATTTCATTGCTGGCATTGCAGGTCGAGGAGGAGATGCTGGCTGTCCTGCGGCGGCAGGTGGCGGAGTTGCATTAGGTCTTCTAAACGGAGCTCCACTTACGTGATGTGCTTGCCAAGACATACCCAAATCGCCCACTAATTTAGCAAATTCTTTTGGTTTCATGCCATAATAGCCACCTTTCATGCTAAATGCCGACTCAATTTCTTTATAGCCAATGGCTGCAATTTGCTTTAAAGTGCCTTCTACATCTTTGTCGATAACCGACATGGTTGTGAATAATTGTACGCCGAAATTTTTCACCTTTTTTGTATCAGAAAATACATCGGCAAAGTTGGGTAAAATCAAACCACTTAGTGCTAATGCACTCGAATTTTTTATAAAATCTCGTCTGTTTTGCATTGTTTTATATCTATATAGATTGCATTTTTCTACAAAAGAGAATTGGGTTTTTACGCCCAATTCTCGATACTATTTAGTTTAGGTTTTATTATGCATTTGTTTGATAAAGCAATTATTTACTCGCTCGCTTTAAATTCAATAGCTGAAACTGCCATGACGATTTGCGTGTCTTTCGCCTTTTCATTTCTGAAAACGAAATAGACATCATGCTGCCCTGTATTTTGAGGAACACTTACTTTCAACTTATTATTCATGTTTGGGCGAGCGGGTGGTGTAGTAGGTGCTGCTTGACCATTGGCAGGAGCTGCTGGTGCGGCTGGCGGCTGTCCCATTCGCATTTCTCTTGGTTCGATTTTATCGCTTGTACCAATCAAAGTACCAGTTGGAGAATCAAGGCGAAGTTCAATAACGCCACCCGATGCACCTACACGCGTTTGTGCTTGGGCGGTAATTTCGATTTCGCTGATGCCAGTTAAATCAATATTAGTATAACCTAAATAAGCCTTATCACCCACCATTGAGAATGAGCGTCCTGGAGTAATTACTAATTGTGTACCTTTTGACTTATCGGCAAGCTCTGGATTTAAGGTTGGGTTTTTCAAAACAACCACGTCTTCGGTTGACAAAGACTTCATTACTTTTGTGCCTTTGTCTTTATAAGCTGCACGTAGAATGTACGTTCCGCTGTTTTTTTGACCTTCAGGAATTTTAGTTGAATAACTTCCTGTAGTAGGCAGTGATTTGGCTACTTTTGGCTCGTTGATACCTATAATATAATCAACCATAAGGTTGGCTTCTGCCATCGAAATTTGTGGGTGAGCTGCCATTACATGGTCGCCCCATACGCCGCCGCCGCCATTGATAATTTTCTTTGAAAGATATTCAACCGCTTTGCTGTCGCCTTTGTATTTGTTTGCAACATCTTTAAGGCTTGGCCCAACCGATTTTACATCAATAATATGACAAGATTTACAATCACTTTTGCTCATCAAACGCTCTCCCATCGAAGCGAATGCAACAGCATCAACACCTCTGTGGTTTTGCGATGCTTCGATTTTATCATAACCTATTGGCATATAATCAATGCTTATGGCTACCTGCTCAGGTTTAATTTTTCCGTTTGTTAAATTTCCATCTTCTTTGTCTGAAACGCTAACTTCGTAGTCGATTGGTTTATTAGGAAAATAAAACGTTCTGTTGCCTTTTTTGATGTTGAAAGCTACAGCTGGAGGCTCATTTCCTACTTTTACTTCTAAATAATCGCTATTTTCTTCACCTTTACTATCTTTTACAGTTAAAGCAATTTCATAGATGCCGGGTTTGTCAAAAGTTACAGTTGGATTTTCAGTTTTGAAAACTCTTTTGCCTGCTTTGCTTTTTACTTCCCAAGTATAAGTTAGTTTATCGCCATCAGGATCATTGGTTCCTTTCGACGAAAAGTTTACTTTCATCGGGACTGAACCTGTCAAATTATCTGCCGAAGCCACAACTTTAGGCATACGATTGCCGCCATTGTATTCAACTTTTACGAGTCTTGCATTGTCGTTTCCTTTAAACCATGCCGAACCATATTCAAGCACATATAAATCTCCGTCAGGTGCAAAATCCATGTCAATGGCACTACCAAAATCGCTATTTGGCATGAAACGCTCCATTGATTTATAATCACCTTTTTCGTCCATCGTTACCGACATAATCCAACCACGCATAAACTCTACAATCAACCATTTTCCTTCATAATAGTCAGGAAAAATACGCTTTCC
>NZ_JAYWCU010000110.1:0-6927 GCF_043780375.1 Emticicia sp.
TTTGAAAGCATAGCACCGCTACGGTTGAAAAATTTACTCAATTTGTAGCCGAAAAGATGGTGTTTTTCGACTTAAAATACTTTCGCAGGAAGTCTAATACTGTAAGTTTAAATTCAAGGCACAGCAATTGTAACCTTTGAGCGTTCGCAAACGCCACCAATCGGAGGATTAAATTTTGAAACACTTACAGTAACTCCCTGAATATCAGGAAATTGCACTTTTACAACTTCAATAATTTTATAAGCGATATGCTCCAACAACCGATGTTTTTCTTTCATCACGTCGGCAATTATTTTATAAACTACTTCGTAATTTATCGTCAATTTTAGTTTATCTTCCTGAGCCGCACGACTCAAATCTGCCGTGATTGCAATGTCAATCGAATATTTATTTCCGATTTTTTGCTCTTCGTCATAATAGCCATGATAGGCAAAAAACTCTACTCCTTCTAATGAAACTATTCCCATATTAAGTTAATGAAGAGCGGTTCGCCGCTGTGAAGAAGGGTATAAAATGAAGACAAAACAAAAAAGATTCAAGCAAAAACCCGAACCTTTCTTTAATTTTCGATATTAAATCTACATTTTAAAATCTTCTAAATTGTTAATTATTAACAAGTTACAATACTAACGACTAAAATCAAATATTATCAAAAAATGAAGTGCCACCTGTATTTTCGCTCGATTTTCCCATCACGTCATTGAGCGTGGGTAACGGAGACGTATCTTTTGCAGCCGTATCATTTTTTTCAACCATTGCTTTTCTAATAGCAGCTTTTACTTTGTTTACTTTCTCCAACATCTCTTCTGTGATAGAGTCTAGATTATTTTCTGGTACTTCAACCACAGCTATTGGCGTTGCTACTTCTTCAACCTTATTTTCAACAACAATTGGGGTAGTTATCTCTGGTGTTTTTTCGTCAATTATATTAGTAAAAAAATCAGTAGGCTCTTCAATTTCAATAACAGGTGTAGGAGCAATTTCCACCACTTTTTCAGGTTCTCTTCCTCTTATTAACAAGCCTTTCAAAGCTTCCAAATCATCCCAACGACCCTCAGCAGCAAGTTTGGCTTGTTGTGTCCATGTACTTGGGTCATGGCGGGCAAATTGAGACCCTGCTAGTTCTAAAATTTCTTCTATTTTATAAACAGGCGTAATAGCTAAATCACGGAAAGTAAAGATTCCAGAATCATAAAGCAACATTGCAATTTTTGGACCAATGCCCTCAATAATGTCCAATTCATCTGTTTTTGGCTCTTCTATTTTGGTAGATTTTTCTACCAAAACTTCCTCGTTATCAATAACCTCAGTTAAATTATTTCCTGATGAAGATTGACCACTTTCAATATTAGTAGGCACATCCTCAACTGGTGTTTCTACTTCGATTTCCTCAACCACAGGCAAAGCTGCAACTTCTTCTACGTGGGTTGAAGTCCCTTTTTCTTCTTCTAATGATGTTTCCTCTACTGGTATTTCAGCAATCGCTTCTGCTACTGGTTCATTTACTATAACTTCTTCAGTAGGTTCTGGCGTAATGGTTGGTATTTCGGCAGAAATTTCTTCTATTATATTGCGTTCCTCTTTTTGTGTTCCTTCATCTCCAACAACAACATCCTCTTCCGTGAGCATTGAGGTTGCTTCCTTAAATTTGGCATCAACACCTTCTTTGTCAAATTTACCTTCAAAACGCAATACATGTTCGAGCGTAGCATTTGAAAGACTACGCATTTGCACCAATAAATTGGTTTTGTAATGATCCATGGCACGGAAATCTCTTTCCAAAACCTTTACATCTCCCAACACTTCTTCTTTAATATATCTGGCTCTATTTTCAGCTTGACGCACAATCTCAGCAGCTCTTTGTTTGGCCTCAACTACAGTTTTTTCTCCTTGTAATTTTGCTTCATGCACATGCTTATCTGCATGTTGACTTGCCTGTTCAGTAATCATTGTACTTGTATCTTCAGCAGTTTTCAAAGTTTTGAAAAGCGTCATTTCAATCTCCCGTAGCTTATTTGCCTCTTTTTCGGCAATTTCAAGCTGCATGCGAAGCATTTTACTTTCGTTAAGCACTCGCTCCCACTCTTGCGAAAGATTAGCTAAGAAATTATCTACTTCTTCTATATTATATCCTCTGAAAGTTTTTTCAAACTCATGTTGGCGTATTTCGAGGGGTGTAATTTTCATTTTTAAAATGTTTTTACGGAGTTAGCAAAATGTTTTTTTAGGTTAGTAATTTGAAAAACAAGCATTTTCTAATCAAATTTCTATAATATTATTTTAATTAGCAAAAATAATAAAAAAAGGATGTTTAATACTTAATCTTGCTTATTTTTCTTCAAAAACGATGCTCATTAATCAGTTTTCGTCGTATAATTTCCATACTGAGATGGTACGATCATCGCTTCCCGACACAATTTGGTCTTCGTATTCAGTCCAAAGCAATTTATTTACCGATGTTCCATGTCCAGCGTGTCTGGCACGGTCAATTACTTTTAAGAGTTTAAATGTTTCAGCATCCCATATTTTAACAGATTTGTCCATACTACAAGTAGCAAATCGCTTATTATTAGGCTGATACGAAATATGATTGATGGCAAAGGTATGAGCCACAATTTCTTCTTCTAAAACATAATTTTGTTCAACATCCCATATTTTTAGGCGAGCATCACGACTACCCGATAGCAAAAATTTAAAATCAGGTGAATATTTTATGGTAAAAACCGAATTGTTATGAGCAGCAATTACTTGTTTTAATTCAAGCGTTGTTAGGTCAAATATTTTAATTGTATTGTCGCTAAAACCTGCCGCCAATTCTCGCTCAACAGGGTTAATCGCCAAACATCTCACACTCATATCTGATGCTTTTATGTGTTTCCTAAAACTAAAGCTCGCTACATCAATAACCGAAATAATGCCATCTCCACCGGCCAAAAAAGCTTGATTTTTATAAATCTGAATATCAAAATAGTTGGAAGGAGCTAATTTTAGCGAGCGAAGTTCTTGCTTTGTTTCAATATCAATCACATGAATTCCTTCAAAGTTTTCGGCTACCCATAAGTGGTTTTCTTGCGGTAAATAAGCAAGTGCATATACTGAATGACCGACTTTTGCAATCAACTCCCCTACATCAGGCTTTTGCAAATTCCACCTTACAACAAATCCATCTCCTGCTGCCGAAAAAAAACGATGCACTTCTCCTGACTTTTCTAATGTATAAACACAGTCTCGATGTCCAGTAAATGTATCTATTTTCTCTACTTTTATCATATTTTACAGACATTCGCTATTGGCTTTTAGCAATTAGCTTACAAAATTTGCCTAAAGCATATAATTACGCTATTTTTGGTCGTAAAAGTAATTCTTTAAATTTTCATTCACATATAATACATGAAATTTTCAGCCGAAACAGAAAAAGAAGTCGTTTTTAGCCAAGTAGAAAAAGTTATTTCCGATTTAGGATTTAATATTGATAAACAAGACCAAAATCGCCCTTGGGGAGGCTTTTTTGTATTAGATGAGTCTCAAGCTCCGCAATTTATCGAAACTTATTTTCCGCATTTATCAGTCAATGATTTTGGTGTCGGGCGAAAACTAAGTCCGAAAGTTTTGGTAGTAGCTCCGCACAAGCGTTTGTCATGGCAATACCATTTCCGTCGTGCTGAAATTTGGAAAGTTATTGGCGGAACGGCGGGCGTAATAACAAGTGATACAGACCAAGAAAATGCCTTACAAACTTTACCTTTGAATACTATCATTAATTTAAAGCAAGGTGAAAGACACCGTTTGATTGGCTTAGATGGCTGGGGAATTATTGCTGAAATTTGGCAACATACTGACCCACAAAACCCTTCTGACGAAGATGATATAGTGCGTGTACAGGATGATTTTGGCAGATAAATATAAAGAATAGTTAATTGTGAATGATTTTTATAAATAGTTTACTATCAACTTATTATGCTTATTTTTAAGATCTTTAGTAAACATTGACTGCAAATTTATCATTCACAATTAACCACTTATCATTCATAAAGTCTCCTTCTTACTTCTTTCGCTCCTGCACACATATTGATTAGTTTTTGGCGAGAAGCCCAACGAGCTGTTTGACTTAAACCGCAGTCGGGAGCAACTGCCAATTTTTGGGCTGGAACATATTTTAAGCACAATTCTATCCGCTCAATTACATCCTTTACGCTTTCACAATAATAATTTTTTACATCAATTATACCTACGGCTACGTCCATTATCTGAGCAAATTCAGCCAATAATTCTACTTCATCAAACTCACGATTTGCCATTTCAATATGAATTTCATCAACATTCATATCTAAAAAATCAGGCAACATTGGGTGTAATTTCCGATAACCTACAGGCCGACCTTTAAAATTTCCGAAGCATAAATGTGTAGAAATTCTTGTTTTCCCAACGACGCTTTCAATAGTTCGGTTAAAAATATCAACAAAACGTTTCGTGTCTTCTTTATAGGCATAACACGACATCGAAGGCTCATCAACCGTAATTTCGGTGCAACCTGCAGCTACCAAATCTTCTAATTCCTTCTTTACAAAAGGCAAAAGCCCTTCAGTTACATCAAAGCGGTCTTTATAGATTTGACCATCTGGCAACATTCTTCCTGAAAGTGTATAAGGTCCTGGCACTGAAGCCTTTAAAGTAAATCCCGAAGGGGCAAGTTTTTTCAATCTTTCAAATTCTTTGACCGCTCCCAAGCCTTTTGGGGCAGTTAAAGGTTCAATAATCGAGTGTTTTCCACGTTGATCATGGGCTGGTGGTCCAAATTTTCGAGTTTCCGAATGATTGGGTTCAAGTCCTTTGATAAAGCCATAAAAAGACAAATTGAAGTCCAAGCGAGTCTGCTCGCCGTCGGTAATCACATCCAAGCCAGCAGAAGTTTGGTCATAAACGGCCGCAATCACCGCATCTTCAATCATTTCTTCAATGTCGGCTGCTCCAAATTTATCAAGATTCATCGAAGCAAATTCGAGCCATCCCGGAAAAGGATAAGAGCCAACTACGGTTGTACGAATAGGTATTGGTTGCATAATTTAATGAGTGAAATTATAAATATGAATCTGATAAACAGTACTTTACTTAACATTTATCAATCGCCGATGATAATTTATTTGTCCTAAATGATAATTGAGATGTCCAAAAAGATGAATCAGAAAATATTCATTGGAGTCATTTCCATCATAAAATTCTTCGGTATGCTTTTGTGCTAAAATTTTGTCGGAAAGAGTTGGCAAAATCGCCTTCAACATATTACCCGTAGCTTCAATTTTAGCAATTAGTTGTACTTTTGGCACATTTTTCTCTGAAAATTCTAAAGAACGATTACGAACATAATCTATATTTCCTAATTGATGCCCAATGTAATGATTGAGGTTTCCCATCAAATGCAAGCAAAGATTTCCCGCAGAGTTTTGAATTTCGTTTCTTATAAGCCATAAGTCGTTTTCATCATTGTAAGCTTCGATTTCATTTTTGAGATTTTGTAAATCTCGGTCATAAAGTTTAATTAATGATTGTATCATCTTTTTTTTATAAAGGCATTATTTACTCATTTAAAGCTATCTCCATTCTTACATAACCTTTTTCGTTTTTTTGAGTAATATCAGAGGCGAGTTTCATGCCAAATTTTTCGTAAAAACCAATGAATGATACTCGAGCATTACAATACAAACAGCTGATATTCAACAATTTAGCTGCTTCCATTAAATAAATAAAAAGTTTTGCACCATAGCCTTTTCCTTGATAATCTTTATCAGTTGCAAATTTCCTAAACTGTCCTTTTTTCCCATTTTTGAATAAAGAAATGACAGAAATCAAACGATTTTTTTCGAACAAACCATAATGAAATCCATCTTCATCATTCGGTAAAATCACAAACTCAAGTGGTTTATTCGGCCACATGACTTTATGTCTTAATTGCCAAGTTTCAGCAGCAGAAATTTCTTTTATTTCAACCATTATTTTCAGAAACATAAGAGGAAATACCATTTTTTTCATACATTTTAGCAATGCGATGAGCGTGTTCGTCATAAGCAGCTTCAAATAATTCGGTGGCTCGTTGTGTACCAACCAATACCCCTGCGGTTAGCACTTTAGGTGGATGCCCTGCAAGTGTTAAATATTCGGCAACTTGGGCTTTTATACTGTTTACAAGTAATGCCCCGCCAACGGTTGAGCCTGGAGAAACAGGTGTATCTAAATTTGGCACATAAACCATCGCATCTCCCACTGGAGCCCCAGTATCAAGCACTAAATCTGCAAAATCTGACAACTTCTTGCCATCAGTACGCTTACATGTGCTTGCTTCCAAATGCAGTTTTGTAACCAAAGCCACTACTTTTATGCCTTTTTTTTGGAAAATTTCAGCCATTTCTATGGGTACAACATTACAACCTGACGATGAAATAACAAGTGCGGTATCTTGGTCAGTAACATCGAAGTTTCTTAAAATTCGGTCGGCTAAACCTGATACATTTTCAAGAAACATAGCTTGTCGTTGACCATTTGCTCCAACTACCATGTTATGAAAAGTTAAGGAAAGTTCAACAATTGGATTAAATCCTGCAAAAGAACCGTATCGAGGCCACATTTCTTCCACCATGATTCGGCTATGCCCCGAGCCAAAAACATGAACCATTCGTCCCTCTAAAATCGAATCTGCAAACCAACGAGCAGCAATTTTTATTTGTTCTTCTTGTTTTTCAACGACGTCAATTATCTGACGGGATTTTTTTATATAATCTTGTATGACACTCATAGTAAACTAATGAACAATATAAAATGGATAATTAATAGTAGCTAAATTATGCGAATTACGGGTTAATACTTGCATTATTTTTATTTTTAGTATAACAAAAAAACTAAACTATCAGTTTTTCCATTAGAATTGAAGTAACA
>NZ_JAYWCU010000111.1:0-3552 GCF_043780375.1 Emticicia sp.
AAAACACGTACAGTCTTTTTACAATCAGGAAAACCAAAATTAGAAAAAAACAAAGTATCAGAAACAAGAAAAAACTTCCAACCGATCAAAGCAACCCACATCACAGAAGCAGGCGATGGGCTTTTCAAAGGAATAATGCTCATTGACTTACAATTTAGTGAGGATAATATTGAGCAAGAATTTATGCAAGTGATAAGCTCATAAGTAAAAATATATGGATTTACTCTCTAAGGGGTGCGTTCGCAGTCAAAATTAGCTAAATCTTCAAAGTTTATTTTTGCTTGACAACTGTATTAAATATTGAAAGCCCCGACTACATCAATAGCTTGGGGCTTGTTTTTGTCCTAAATTAGCCCATTCTCTCACATACCATGAGGTTTTCGATATGCAATTGCACCCCACAGTTAGGGCGTGTCACGTAATGAGCATAGTTATAAATCAATGATATTTTGAAAGAAAAATATCTAATTGATTGATAATAAGCTATTTATGCAAAAATAAATTGAAAATACTTGCTTTGAAGTTATTACTTTTGATGCTTTTTTCGTATCTTTAGGTATTGGAAGTCACGCCAAAACTGCTCGTAACAGGTGATTTCTGATTAAAATTTTCTAAAACTTAAATTTTTCAAAAAATGTCAAATCCAAAAAATTCGACTGGGCTTACTATTGCCCAAACTACAGACACGCCTTCTTTGGCGGTTTCAACTCCTTCTACTACTGAAAATGTAGTTTCAAAACCTACCAATCAAAAACCTGTTAATCTACAAGAGGTTTTTGAGAGATTAAAGGCAGGTAATCAAAAACAAAAAATGTATGAAGAGTTTTTTTTGAAACTTGACAACGTTAAAAACTTTCGAGAAAGTTTTGACGGTGGCGGATTGCTTATGGTCATTTCAAACCCCATTTCAGGCAATGAAATAACTATATCAAACTTAGATTTGATTCTTTCAACCGTTGATAAGTCTATAAAAATGGGCAATGATGTAAAGGAGAGAATTGAGGTAGAACTTTTGCAGATGGGTATTTAATAAAAAAGCCCTCATTCTCTCGTAAAGTTTGGGGGCTTAAAACTAAATTATTTCAATAATTTCAAATTCTAAAGAACAAATTTAATGAAAAATAATCGAAAAATCAGAGTATATGCTAAGATAAAATTTTGTCGAAAACATTTGAATCTTACCAGTAGAACTTCTCAAATAATACTTTCGGGAAATTGGCTTGTAGATGCAGGTTTTAATTTTGGCGATAGTGTTAATATCGAAGTAACCGACAAAAAGCTTGTTTTGTCAATTTGTTAATTTTTTTCTTCAGTTTATTTAAAATCAAAAAAATATGCAATCAAATTTAAATTGGGATATTATTGAACGACCTATTTTTTCAAATAATACGCCATTAACCAACCATAAGGCAATTTTTAGAAATGATACAAATACACTTTTAAATGTTGCAAAAACCACCTATACACCAACCAACAATCAAAGGTTTTTGGAAATTGTAGACAAAATGCAACAAATTACAAATTTTCCAATAAAATGCTTTGATGAATTCGAGGGAGGAAAAAAGGTTTTAGCATTTTTGGAATGCACTGAGCCTATGAAGGTTTTAGGGTATGATTTCAAAGATTATATGTTAATCGGCAATAGCCACGACAGTAGTACAGGCTTTTTTATTGGCAATAGTTCAATCATGGCAAGGTGTTCAAATCGTTTTTCAAAGGTTTTTCGCCAGTTGCAAGTTCACCACACCAAAAACCACGATTTGAAAATTGATAGCTTATTGAAAAGTTTTGAAATATACAACCATGAACGCAGAGCATTGTTTAACCAAATGGAATTGATGCAAAAAGTTTATATTGATGATGCTATAAAACTAGCTTTGGTTGAAAGATTAGTTAATATGACATTAGAAGAAAAACTTGGGCAAGTTGAACTTAGTACCCGAAAAATAAATCTAATTAGTAATATAAATAGTTGCATTGATAGGGAGTATATTGATTTAGGACAAAATGCTTTTGGTTTATTACAAGGCATTACAAATTATACAACCCATGTACGCAATAATAGCCAAAAAGTTTTTGGGAACGTTTTAGGCGGTGCCGCCCGAATGAATCAAGAGGCTTTCAGTTATTGCGAAGCATTGATTTAGTCAAATTTCTTCAAAAAAGTAAAATTCTGCTTCTAAGGCAGGGTTTTGCTCGGCTTCCATTGTTCGCATATCCTATTTTTTGGGTACATAACCTACTCCTCCAAGAAACCCAAATAATAGCACACGCACTTGATTTGCTATTCTGCCTCCTTCGCTCATTTTTTTGTGTCCTTCTAACATCAAACATTGAAGCCTAATTTCGACTATTAAATATCAAATTTAAGGCCGTGGCAAAACAAAAAGAAGAAACTATTGCAAGTGAATATGCTGACATTATTTTCGCACCAAATAGCGGTGGGCTGTTTGTAATGAGTGATGTTGCTTCGATGAAAGCCAAAAGCATTATTGACAAAAACCAACCCACAGGCATTACTACACAAGATGTGCCAGCTCAAAGTTCTGGTGACATCGCCAAATGGGGCGACAATAACCTAAAGCCACAAGACATTAAGGCACTCATTCACTCTTCTTTCGTACTAAAATCGGGGTTTTCCAAGCGGTTTCGTCAGGCGTTTTCAAACGGAATTATTACAAAGGAATGGCAGAATATTGATGGAAAAGATATTTTGGTTCGCAAGCGTTTTCCCGAATTTGAAGAATTTCAACGACGAAACAATTATGGACAAAATTATACAATGCAAGCCATTCGAGACCTTTTGAGGTTTGAAATAGCCTTCCCTGAATTGATTTTATCGGTAGATAAAACAAAAATACTCGGATTGCACGCCAAAAAAGCAACTCACTCACGGTTTTCATTGCAAAATACTGATGGTATTATTGAAAAATGTTATATCAATGCCGATTGGGCAAAGAATAGGGATTTGGAAGATAAAACCAAAGTAAAAATCCTTGACGTTGCTCAGCAAGACTATTGGTCGATGGAAAGAATTAAGTCTGGTTCGGCTTTCAATTATATTTATACTGTAAAAACAGCTTCAGACGAAAGTTACTATCCCGACCAAGATTGGCTCAGCGAAGATGTCTATGATTTGGTAGATATTTCAAAGTCTTGGGCAAAATTTGTTAAGCATTTGATGAATAATGCTGCCATTATCAATTACGTCGTGTTCATCAAAGATTGGTATTGGGAAGCAAGATTTGGAGCCGACGCATGGTCGAGATTTAGCTCAATTGATAAAGCAGCCAAGCGGAAATTAGAGATTGATAGCATCAATAAAAATATAACTGGCATTGATAAAGCTGGAAAAATGCTATTGGTTGACGTAAAAACAAAAGTTACATCCGCCATGAAAAACATGGGAGGTGGCGACTTGAAAGATACATCAAATGCCTGGGAAATAAAGGTATTAGACCAACCAAAAATCGACCAAACATTTTTGGAGGCCTTCAACTCTGCCAATCGCTCGCTGCAACATACCATTCAACTTGACTCTTCGTCATACGG
>NZ_JAYWCU010000112.1:0-16721 GCF_043780375.1 Emticicia sp.
CTCAAAACATTCACTTTTCGATAATAAGCATCTAAAATTGATTCATTTAGTTTATTTTGAACAGTAAATTGGATATATAAATCGCAGTATTTATTGAGTGAATCGCTTTGGATTTGATTATCGAAGTAAAAAACAACAATCTTTTTTAAGGCTTCAGCTTTTTGAATCGTTTTATTGTGTGGATTTTTGAAAAGAGTTTTATAGTGAAGCAATGAGTCATTTTCAATAGCTTTGTTTTGGGCAGAAACCCAATAAATAGCTAAAAAATTAATGATTATGAATATTATTGCCTTCACATGAAATAGAATTTACAAATATGAATAAACAAATTAAGTTTTCGGTAGAATATTTACTAAACAGTAATTTTATGAGCCTCCTGTAAAGAACTTGCTTCACAACAAGTATTTTTAGGCAGTTTTTTAACTCCAAAATCATTGTTTTCATTATAAAACGGAAAGGGTTGATTTTTTTAGAGCGTAACAAAATCAGCCACACGATAGCCTTTTTCAGTTAGGTGAATGCTGGCTGCTTCGTGCGTTGGGTCGTGGTCGAAAACAATAATCCAATTGTTTTCGGCCGCTTGTTTCAATAAAGCTTCTTTTTCGGTCATTGTTTGTAGCGGTCGTATATCGTAGCCCATCACATAAGGCACAGGAATATGTGAGTGCGATGGAATCGTATCGGCAATAAACAAATAAGTTTTGTCTCCAAGCTTTATTTTAGGCATAATCATCTTTTTGGTATGCCCGTCGGCGTAAAGCAGGTCTATATTTTCCCCAAAAGGATTTTCGGTTTTATCAACAAAATGCAAAGCACCTGTTTCTTGCATTGGCATAATGTTTTCTTTCAAAAAAGTAGCTTTTTCTCTTAAATTTGGCAGCATCGCTGACTCCCAATGTGCCGAATGTGTCCAATACTTTGCATTCATGAAAGTAAGTTCCAATTTATCCTTTGCCGAATTCCATTGCACAGCTCCACCACAATGGTCGAAATGCAGATGCGTTGAAAGTACGTCAGTAATTTCGGTAGGCGAATAACCGGCTTTTTTGATAGAAGTTATCAAATCGCCTTCACCATGTCGGAAATAAAAACCTTGCCAACGAGCATCTTGTTTATTGCCCATTCCGCTATCAACCAAAATCAATTGCTTGCCAGTGTCAATCAACAAGCAACGCATTGCCCAACTGCAAAGGTTATTTTCATCGGCAGGCATTTGTTTATTCCAAATCGTTTTTGGTACTACGCCAAACATCGCTCCGCCGTCTAATTTGAAATGTCCAGCATCAATTACATGAATTTGCATAAAGATTTGTTAATTGTTTCTTAAATTTCGGTCGAAGATACAAAAAATGTCAAAAAAATATTCACATATTCAATAACTCACCAATAGACGGCGTTCCGCTTTACTCAATATTTTCATGCAAATACGTACTAAAATAGCGATACAGTTTACGATAATCATTGCGGTAATTTTGATTATATTTTCATTAGCAATTTATTATACGTCCGAAAATTTTCGGAAGCAAGAATTTTACAATCGCCTCAACGACCGAGCTGTATTGACTGCTGGACTTTTGAAAGAATTGAAAATTACCGAAAAAGACAAGAAAAAACTACGAGATGTAAATAGAACTTTCTTGACAAAATTGAATATCGAAAAAGTATTGATGTTTAACAAAAAAGATGAATTGGTTTATGCCAGTTACGAAGCCGATTCGATTTTGTTTAGTCCCGATTTTTTGAACCAAGTTCGTAAACAAAGATATGTTGAAACCAGCGATTGGGAGAATCAAGTAATCGGTACAATGTACACCGATGACATAAAAGAACCTTACGTTGTTGTTGCTTCAGCAAGCGATACTTATGGAAAAGAAAAGTTGAAAAATATTCGTAACACATTAATTATTAGTTTTTTAATAGGAATTTTTTTGACTGTTTTTCTTGGAATAATTTTTGCGGGACAATCTCTCAAACCTATTGCTGACATCAACAAGGAAATTACGAATATTACGGCATATAATCTTAAACAGAAACTAAATACCGGAAATAATAAAGATGAAATTGCCCAATTGGCAATTAACTTCAATCAGATGTTAGAGCGTTTAGAAAAGTCATTTGAACTCCAAAAAAGCTTTGTTTCAAATGCCTCGCATGAACTTCGAACGCCATTAGCCGCTATCAAATCGGAAATACAAATTGCTTTAGAAAATAACCGTTCAATAGATGAGTATAAAAGTATTTTACGCTCCTTATTGACCGATAATCAAAGGCTTATACAATTGACAAATGGGCTTTTGCAATTGGCAAAGTCTGAGAATCGTGATAATAGTTTGGTTTTGAAACCAACAAGAATAGACGAGCTATTGTTTAAAGCCCAAGAAGAAGTTTCAAGTCAAAATACAGAATATAATATTTTGATAGATTTTGATGATATCCCTGATGATGATGAATGGGTAACAGTCAATGGAAATGAAGCTTTATTACTAACGGTTTTTACAAATTTGATTGATAATGCTTGTAAATACTCTTCTGAACACCAAGCAGAGGTAAAAATTCGTTTTAATAATAAGTTGTGTATCGTAGCAGTAAAAGATAATGGAATTGGTATTCCCACAAGTGAATTAAGTAAGATTTTCGAGCCATTTTATCGTACACAAAATGCCTCGAAATTTCGTGGACACGGCATAGGATTATCTGTGTGCCGACGAATAATTGATATGCACCAGGGTAAAATCGAAGTACAAAGTGAAGAAGGAAAAGGAAGTGTTTTTGAAGTTACATTACCACATTTATAGACCAAAAATGAAATATTTATACTTATTTATTTTCCTGATTTCATCCCTAACCATCACTGCTGCTCCAAAACCTTCAGTAAAGTTTATCAGAAACGAAGGGCAATGGGAAGTCTCAGTTCGTTTTCGTGCCGAAATTTCGGGAGGATATTTATTAGTCAAAAATACGGGAATCCAATATGTTTTCTTTGATACAGAGGCTTTATCAGCTATTCATGCAGGAAGCTTAGATGCAAAATCTGGCCGAAAAAGCATCGAACCCATCAAAGGTCATGCTTACGAAATGACTTTTGAAGAGGCAAACCTTTCGCCTAAAATAGAAACAGCCTCTCAAAACCAAGCTACCTATAATTATTTTATTGGGAATGACCCTTCCAAGTGGAAAAGCGGTGTGGTAGCTTTCGACGAGATTTATTTGCGAGATATTTACCCAAATATTGACTTTAAATTATATAGTTATGACCAATCTTTGAAGTACGAATATATTGTTAAACCTCAAGCTGATGCCTCAAAAATCAGAATGAAATATATAGGATTAGAAAAATTAAGTATTGATAATCAACAACTTATCTACAAAACTTCGGTCAATGTTGTGAAAGAATTTGAGCCGTATTCGTTTCAAGTTCTCAATGGAAAAACGATTGATATAAAGTCAAATTTTCGAGTAAAAAATAATGAGGTTCAATTTGAATTCCCTGAAAATTATGATAAAAAACAACCTTTAGTGATTGACCCTGAATTGGTTTTTTCAACTTATTCTGGGTCAAAGTCAGACAATTGGGCCCAAACTGCCACTTATGATGCCGATGGGAATTTGTATGCTGGAGGCTCTGTTTTTGGCGGAGATTTCCCTGTTGTCAATGGCTCGTTTCAAGTAAAGGGCAGCTCAACAAACTCAACCGGAAGTGAGAATTTAGCTGGTTATGGTATTACAGACGTCGTGATTATGAAATTCAGCTCCGATGGCTCGCAATTACTTTATTCAACCTTTTTGGGTGGAAATGCCTCCGAAGTACCGCATAGTTTAGTGGCTAATTCAAAAGGTGAATTGGTCATTTTTGGTACAACTTCCTCCACCAATTTTCCGACAAATACTTCTTCATACCAGCGTACATTTGCTGGTGGAAGTCTAATTGGTATTTTTTCTTCTACTTCAGGACCAGACCAAGACCCCAACTTTACGGGTATTGGCTTCGAGCGTGGCACCGATATTTTTGTGGCAGTTCTCAGTACTGATGGCAAAAATTTAGTTGGAAGTTCATACATCGGCGGCAAAGCAAATGATGGTTTTAATGATACCCGTGCCTTGACTATTAAAAACTACGGTGATGAGTTTAGAGGTGAAGTAGTGGTCGATAAAAACGACAACATTTACTTTGCGTCTATTACCGCTTCTACTGATTTTCCTTTGGTAAAGCAATCGCAAGGTGTGAAAGGAACTGGTTTTGATGGCGTGGTTTGCAAACTAAACCGAACTTGCTCACAGCTACTTTGGAGTACTTATTTAGGTGGAAATAATTTTGACGCAGCTTATGGAATCAAGGTGACAGATGCAGGGAAAACCTATGTTTGCGGACAAACTTTCAGTGCAAATATGGCTGTAAAAAACGGAGCTTTTCAAAAAACGTATGCTGGAAGTGGTGATGGATTTGTGGCTAAATTTAATGTTGATTATGCCATCGAACAAATAACTTATGTTGGAACAAGTGAAGCAGATGTGAATTTTTTGATGGATATTGACAAAGCAGAAAATGTTTATGTTTTTGGACTAACCCAAGGCGATTATCCAGTGTCGGATGATGTTTACCGAAATGCTAAAAGTGGACAGTTTGTTCATAGTTTCGATAAAGATTTGACCAAAACTATTTTTTCAACAGTCGTAGGTACAGGTAGGGGAGGTGGCAAAATTGATATTGTTCCAACTGCTTTTTTAGTCAATGACTGTGGTAATATTTACCTGTCTGGTTGGGGTGGAAAAGTAAACTCGGCCGTTACCCGAAACCTCAATCGAAATAGTACTACAACTGGCTTACCACTTACATCTGATGCTTACCAAAATACTACCACAGGTAGCAACTATTACTTCATGATTCTCGAAAAAGGAGCAAAATCATTACTTTATGCTACTTATTTTGGCTCGGAAGCACCTCCAACTCCTGCGGGAGAAGTGGGCGACCACTTAGATGGAGGCACCTGTCGTTTTGATAAAAATGGCATTATTTATCATACTGCTTGTTCGTGTTTACCACGTCAAGGGCAGATAATTGCTACTTTTCCAACCAAAAATGCTTACTCAAAACACCAAAGTACCAACTGCAATATGGCGGCATTTAAGTTTAGTATCGATGCCTTACGAGCTGATTTTGAAATAAAAAACGAAGCAAATCGAGTGATTACTGAAGTTTGTGCCCCTGCCAAAGTCAATTTTAATAACCTAAGTATAGGAGCAAGAACTTACGAATGGGAGTTTAATGGTACTGTTGTTTCTCGCACGAAAGACATTGTTTTTAATTTTACTACGCCAGGTGAATACACAGTGAAAATGCGTATTTTCAATAAAATTACGTGCCGCACGACAGATTCGACGGTGAAGAAAATACTGGTTAAAGGTTTCGTTGCAAAAACCAGCCGAGATACTTTGGTTTGTCCCGATTCGCCCGTGCAATTACTCGCCGAAGGTGGTGATAAATACACATGGTCACCCGCATCGGATTTGAGTAGTACGAGTATTTCAAATCCAATTGCAAAACCAAAAACTACCACAAAATATTCAGTTTTGATTGAAAAAGAAGGTTGTTCGGTCAATAAAGACATCACAATAAAAGTAGAAGACAACAAAGCTGATTTTATCGTAAATACAGGAAAAGAAATTTGTGCAGGACAAAGTGCAACTCTTATGGTTACAGGAAAAGCTACGAAATTTATATGGTCAGGACCAAATATAAAAGATACGTCGGCAATACAAATCATTGTAAAGCCCTTACAGACAAGTACTTATACTGTACGAGGAGAATATCCTGACGGTTGTAAACCCATAAGAACCGTAACAGTTACAATTGATAATACCTTCAAACCTGATTTCGATTATAAAATAACGCAAGACTGCGATAAGCCTTATCAACTTGTTTTTACTAACAAAACCACCAATGCCAGCACCTTTACTTGGAATTTGGGAAATACTGATTCTTTAAAAACTACTGTTCCTGAAAACTATCGTTTTTCAAGAGGAGGTGCATACAACGTTATGCTGAAAGCGTATAACAAAATAGGTTGTGAATTATCTATCACCAAAAGCATAGATATTCCAGAAAATGATGGAAAAGTTCCTAATGTGATTACTCCAAATAATGACGGAAAAAATGATAACTTTGTAATAGGTTTTAAAAATGCAACAGTCGAAATTTATAACCGCTACGGGAAGCAGATTTTCTTATCAAAAGATTATCAAAACGACTGGGGGAAAGATATTTCAGCAGCAACTTATTATTATATTTTAACCACCCCCACAGGAGTAAATTGCAAAGGTTGGGTTACGGTGGTAAACTAATTATGTATATTTAAATGTTAGAACGAATAAGGGTTACGCAATAATTTATTCTATTTAGAGCATTCAATATGTATTTTTTATTCTATCATTCACAATTAAATTTATATCAACAAAATGAAAAAAATAGTAACACTTCTCGCAATTATTTTTGCTGTAAACATCTCTTTTGGTCAAAAGTATGATAGTTTTGGCGAAAAAATTAAACCAAATGGAGCAATTTCTACACTCGAATTAGCTCAAAAAACTACTGGAAAAACAGCAGTAGATGCCAAAGTTACAGGCGTTGTCGAATCAGTTTGCCAAGCAAAAGGTTGTTGGATGAAAGTCAAAATGAATGATGGACAAACTATGCGTGTAACTTTCAAAGATTATGGATTTTTTGTGCCGAAAGATATTGCAGGCAAAACTATCGTTTTTGAAGGCAATGCAAAAACCAAAACAACTTCAGTAGAAGAACTTCGCCACTATGCTGAAGATGCAGGAAAAAGCAAAGATGAAATTGCAAAAATCACTGATGCAAAAACTGAACTTGCCTTCGAAGCAAATGGTGTTTTAGTGCCGAAAAATTAAAATCCCCCCTAAAACCTGTAAGGTTCAAATAAAACTTTGCAGGTTTTCTAACCACCCCTCAAACTAAAATCATTAATGAAAAAAACTTACCTTTTGGCTCTTTCAATGGGGCTTTCAATGGCTTCTTTTGCCCAACGAACACTTATCCATTGTGGCACTTTGATTGATGGCATTAGCAATTCGCCAAAAAACCAAATGACAATCATTGTCGAGAAAAACCGAATTACTGATGTGCAAAGTGGATATGCTATTGCCCAAGCTACCGACAAAGTGGTCGATATGAAAACCAAGACCGTTACCCCAGGTTGGATTGATATGCACGTGCATATCGAAAGTGAAACCAGCAAAGACCAATACCTCAAACGCATGAGTTATAACATGGCAGATATCGCCTTTGAAGCTCAAAAACACGCTAACACAACGCTAATGGCTGGTTTTACGACTGTACGTGATTGCGGAGGAAGTGGCGTAAATATCTCACTCCGTAATGCTATCAACAAAGGTTTAGTAGTTGGTCCAAGAATTTTCACTTCAGGCAAAACCATCGCTACTACTGGTGGGCATGGAGACCCAAGTAATGGCATTAGTTCAAAATACACAATGCCAGATGAGTCATTAGATGGTGTGGTAAATAGCCCAGAAGAAGGTCGTCAGGCAGTGCGTCAGCGATATAAAGATGGGGCTGATTGTATAAAAATTACGGCAACAGGTGGCGTTTTGAGCGTTGCCAAAAATGGCAAAGGTCCACAATTTACTGAAAGTGAAATCGAAGCCATTGTTTCGACAGCCAAAGATTATGGATTTATTGTGGCTGCTCACGCCCACGGAGCAGAGGGTATGAAACGTGCGATTCGTGCGGGCGTTACGACTATCGAACACGGAAGTTTTATGGACGATGAAGCGATTGAATTATTTAAAAAATATGGCACTTATTATGTGCCTACAATCATTGCAGGTAAATCTGTTTTAGATTCGGTAAAAGTGCCGGGCTATTATCATCCATTGGTTGTACCAAAAATATTAGAAACTGGAAAACAGACTGCCATTACTTTTGCAAAAGCCTATAAAGCAGGTGTAAAAGTCGCATTTGGAACTGATGCAGGTGTTTTTCCGCACGGCTATAATGCCAAAGAATTTATGTACATGGTGGAAGGTGGTATGCCTATGATGGAAGCTATCAAATCGGCAACGATTGTAAATGCCGAAATTTTGGGTATGAAAACCGACCTTGGCTCGATAGAAAAAGGTAAATTGGCAGATATTGTTGCTATTGATGGCGACCCTTTGCAAGATGCCAAAGCTATGATGAATGTGGTATTGGTAATGAAAGAAGGCAAGATTTATAAGCAGAAGTAAGGTTTTTTAGATGTATTAAAATGCCACAAATCTATTGAAGCGTGGCATTTTTAGTTCTTTTGTTTATAAAGATTAATTTTTATTCAAATTATTCCTCATAAGTAATCAAAATCGTAAAATTCTTACTTAAAATATTGGCACTATTTGTTGTAGTATTGATGACTACAATATTTGTATTTGAAATCTGATATTGGTATTCATAACCTGCCTGAAAAGTATAGTTCGGTGGTAGATTAACAAAGGCAGGGATTGACATAATAATATCAACAGAAAGAATTTTAGATTGAGTTAAATTATGTGCAACATTTGTCCAAGTACCTTGTGTAGCTTGACTAATACCCGTTAATTTTTTCATTTTTATTTTTGGAACTTCAGTTTCTTCTCCCAACTTTGTAAATCCGCTGATTGAAGCATTGCCATTTTTTAAAATAACAAAGGCATTGTTTCTTACAGCTTCCGATGTTCCATTCCCAATAATAAAAAAAGGCGTTGTTGGAGTCGAAATATTTTCGGCAGATGTTGATATAGGGTCATTGAACTGACCAATAGCTAAAGTAGATGCCCCTCTGGCTATTGTATAGTTTCCCATTGCAGTAGAATAATAACCGCTTGCATAAGTATTAAACCCTGAAGAAAAAGAATACCTATTCCACGCATGGGTTTGCCATCCCATGGCAATAGTAGCCAAACCGGTGGCCTCTGTTTGAAAACCAATAGCGGTACTATAATCACCACTTGCTGAGGAAAGAATACCCATTGCTGTGCTTGCTTTTCCACTGGCATGGGTACTGGTACCTGATGCAAATGACCATGTCCCAATATTTGAATCATCCCAAACATTACCATTTACCGTTCCAACCCTAAAAGCACTTTTAGCAGGTATCCACATAAGTCGTGTTCCCGAACCACTTACTGGTATCGAAATAATTCCTGGGTCATCTAAAACTGTTGAACTGTTTTTTGAAAAAATACCGGTATTACCATTTGGCTCAATTATGGTCGAAGATTGTCCAAAAGTAAAAGCTGAAATTAATAAAAATATCAAAAGCTTGATACCGACCGATAAAATATGCTTTTTCATAGAATTATTTGTTTATTGTTTCTCTGCTATTACCTTCAACTTACAAAAGAACTATTTACAAAAATGAATATCAATAATAAATTTAGATGTTTTTTCTTAAATTCAACTATGATTTTGCCATTTAAAGAAAATTCGTCAAAAATTTTACGTTGAATCTATTCGTATATGAAAGAAACTTAATTTCCAAAATGAATAAACAATAGTTAAACAAGTTTTGTGTATAGAATTGCTTTAATTTATATCATATAAATGTCCGATTTGTACCACTAAAGCCATAAAAATACCTCATAGTTTTGCATAAACAATTGATTTTCAATCTAAACCAATTACATTTATGCAACGTAGAAAATTTTTAACCAACTCGTCGGTGGTCTTAGCATTGGCAAGTACCGCTCTGAGAGCTAATGCTAAATCGGCCTCAAAATCTTTTATAGTAAAAGCTGGCGAAGCTCGCTTTGGCATTCATACGCCATTTATGGGCGTAAACCCCAACGATGTTAAAATATCTGGCAAAGATACTGATGGACAATTAGCTGTTTTTGAGTACATTGGTACGCAGAAGGTTGGTCCTTCTCTACATTTGCATTTCGACCAAGACGAGATTTTTAATGTAGTTGAAGGTGAATATCTGTTCCAAGTGGGCGAAAAGCAAGAAACGCTCCGTGCGGGTGATACTATTTTTCTGCCTCGACAAATTCCCCATACTTGGATACAGTTGAGCGATAGAGGTAAACTTACCTATTTTTTGCAACCTGCGGGCAAAATGGAGGAGTTTTTCTTGACAATGAATAACCTCAAAGAAAGGCCAACGATGGTAGAAATGAACAAAATACACGCTGCTCATGGGATGAAAGTAATTGGACCACCACTTAGTTTGAAATAAGATGATACTCAGAGATGTTTTGCCCAGCCCAGCTTTACGTCCGTATGTCCGAAAGCACCAAATTATCCGTTTTGTGTTTGGGGCGATGGAAGCTTTACCATTCAAAGCTTACTCACCTCGCCCAGAGCATTGCCTTATTTTTTTGCTCAGAGACCAACAAAAAATAAGTTATCTCGATAGTTCCGCCCTCCAAACTCACCCAAAATGTACGTTAAATGGGCAACATACCATTGTTACTAATCGGTATATTGCCCGTGATTTTTGGGCATTACAAATTGTCTTACAACCAGGGGCATTATTTCGCCTGACGGGAATTCCCTCTTACGAACTTACCAATACATTTATTGATGCAGAAGCAGTTTGGGGCGGAGAAATACGCCAAGCTTATGAACAAATGTGCAATACTGATGAGGTAGAAAAAGCCATTATGGTTGCCGAGGCATTTTTAGAAAAAATTGTGCAGCGATCTAAACGAGAATCGCATGGCATCGACCAAGTAAGCCAGCTGATTTTATGGCAAAATCAATCTATTTCAATTGACAAACTCGCCGACCAAGCTTGCTTGAGTCCACGACAATTCCATCGAAAATTTACGGAGCGGATGGGCATTAGCCCCAAAGTTTTTGACCGAATTGTGCGATTTGAAAAAGCATTTAGACTAAAAAATGTTCACCCAAATTTAGATTGGTTAACAATCGCTGTTAATTGCGGATATTATGACTATCAACATTTAGTGAAAGATTACAAAGATTTTACAAACCTCTCACCACCAGCTTTTTACGAAGCTGATACCAAAGCACCTGAGCGAATTTTTGGTTTGAAAGAGGATTGAAAATTTGTTTTCTACAAAAAAAGCGAAGTAAAAGTCTTGAAAAACTTTCACTTCGCTTTTTTAATATATCAATTTTTCGAGCGGAACGCCGCCCGTTAAATATTACTTAGCAACTTCCATGCTCACTTGGCGAGCATTGATAGTTTTGCCTTGCATTCCGTCTAACACACGTTTTACGTCTGCTTGTGGAATTTCAACAAAACTAAATTTATCATAGATATCAATTTGTCCAATCGCACGACCTGCAATGCTGGTTTCTGAAGTAATCGCACCAACAATATGGTTTGGAGCAACGTTATCTTTGCGACCTAAGCTCAAAAACAAACGAACCATGTCTGCATTTCCTGAGCCACGAGTACCTGCGGGCAATGAACCGCTTTCACGTCTTTCTCTTGGTTCAAAACGACGCTCACGTGGTGCAAAATCTCTGCTTCCACTTGCACCTTCACGGTTAAATCCACCTGGAGCACCTTCACGATTGAAACCGTCTTCACGGCGACCACCATCACGACTTCCACCATCACGGCTTCCACCAAAACTGCTTCCACCTTCTCTACGACCGTAAGCTGGAGATGGTCTTGAATCTCTACTATTTCCACCAAATCTTGAATCTCTGTCGTTGCCTCTTGGCTCACGGAAGCTATCCGATAATTGATTATCTGAGAATTCGCTTTTCACAGCACCTATTTGCATTTTGATTAAAGCCGACATTATCTGAGCATCAGAGATACCTTCTTCGCTCAATTGAGCAATAATTCCGTCGAAAGAAGCATCAACACCTGCTGTAAGGGTTTCTTTTATTTGGTCAACAAAACGTTGGTGACGAGTATTTACCATTTCAGCATAAGTAGGAATTGTTCCTTGCTCAATCTTCGCTTTTGTATAGTTTTCGATATTACGCAAAGCTCCTCTATCACGTGCTGAAATAAACATAAATGCTTTTCCAGTTTTTCCTGCACGGCCAGTACGACCAATACGGTGAACGTAATATTCTAAATCTTGTGGTACATCATAATTAAATACTGCATCAACACCCGATACATCAATTCCACGAGCTGCTACGTCAGTGGCAACCAAAATACTGGTTGTTCCTGCACGAAATTTACTCATTACTTGTGTACGTACTTGCTGACGCATATCGCCGTGTAAACCTTCGGCAGCGTAGCCACGAATCTGTAAATCACTTACGATTTCATCAACTTTCGATTTTGTATTGGCAAAAACCAACATCAATTTCAAGCTATGCACGTCAATCAAACGAGTCATTACTTCCATTTTAGCTTCTCTACGTACTGAGAAATAGAATTGCTCAATGTTTGCATTTGAAACTTCGGTTTTCAAAGTACGAACAATCTCAGGGTTTTTCTGGAAGCGTTTCGCAATTGAAAGAATTTCTGGCGACATTGTTGCCGAGAATAATACTGTTTGACGCTCAGTTGGAGCAAAAGATAAGATTTTTTCAATATCTTCTCTGAAACCCATATTTAGCATCTCATCAGCTTCATCCAAAATCGCTAATTTAATGTCACTCAATATCAAGGTCTTGCGGTCGATGTGGTCCATGATACGACCAGGTGTACCTACCACAATTTGTGAGCCTTTTTTCAAAGCCAAAAACTGACGTTCATACGATTCTCCACCATAAATGGCAGCTACGTTTAAGCCTTTTTTATACTTTGCTAATTTTTGAATTTGTTCTTTTACTTGAAGAGCCAACTCACGAGTTGGACACATTACTAATACTTGAGTACTTTTACTATCGACATCAACTGATTCGATGGCAGGAATACCAAAAGCGGCAGTTTTGCCTGTTCCTGTTTGTGCTTGACCGATAAAGTCGCCACCACGCATTACAACGGGAATAGCTTGAGCTTGGATAGGAGTTGTGAATTCAAAACCCATTTCTTCAACTGCACGAAGGATGTACTCTGAGACCGGAAGGTCAGAAAATTTTACTGGTTCCATTAAGGATAAAATGTTTTAGTCGGAACGTCACTGTCGTCCTCACGCAAAACCGTGGATTGCCCCGATAGCCGAAAAAAAATGATAAAGCGAACGATGAGAACCATCCGTTGCTGCCCTGAAAGGAAATTGAATGAAAGAGAAAAACTCTTTGAAACGATTTTATTGACGCAGAGGCTCCAATACGGATGTGCCTTTTTTAATACAAGTGCAAAAGTACGACTAATATTTTGTATTGTCAAACAAATGTTAAATAATTTGTATTTTTTTTAGGAGGGTTTTGAAAAAACTCTAAGAGATGATCATTGTATGATAGTTCTAATGTGTTGATTTTGAGGCATTTATGAAAAAGAAGTGTTTGTGTAAATAGACTTTGAGTTATAAGCTATGTAATTTTTTCAAGAAAGGTTGGTTTTATTCTGAGAAATATAAGATTGACAAAATTCTGATTTGACATTGAATAAAAATTAAGTAAATAATTTGGGCGATTTTCTTTACCACTCAACAGATTTAAACGATTGTGAGTAAATGACTATTTATAGTTTAACAGACTTTTATTAATGAGGATTTGTAGTTAGTTTTGTAACATATTATTCATACACGGGGTGCTGTAAAAGGCTGAGATGATACCCGAGAACCTGAACTGGCTAATACCAGCGTAGGAATGTAGGAGTCAAAATAATTGAAAGACAGGAAACTCTATCTTTTCTATTGGTTTTGCGACCTCATTTCTATTCTAATAGCAATGAGGTCTTTTTTTTATATACTTAATGGAAGAATTACAGAAAAGCAGCGACAAAAGCCTTGTTCAAGGTGATTTAAGAAATTGGCAAGGTCGAAAAGAATGGTTTTTTAATCGTGAACATACCGACTCTTATGAGCTTTGGTATGAAGGTCGATACAAACGTGCCGAAGTATGGCAGAAAAAAATCATGCAACAGCTTGTGCAAACCGAGCCGAAAATCAAAACATTATTAGAGTTTGGTTGTGGTACAGGGCGTTTTACTCGATGGTGGAAAGACATTGACATTGAAGCATCAGGTGGTGATATTTCGCCATTTATGTTGGGGCAAGCTGTACATTTATTTGGTGGTGATTTGGTTTGGGCTGACTCCCATTTTATGCCTTTCAAAGACCACACTTTCGATTCTTTGGCATTTATCACCACTTTTGAGTATTATAAAGACCCCGTAAAAGTCATCAGAGAAGCGGCAAGAGTGGGTAAATATGGCATTGCTTTTGGCATGATGAACCGCAATTCTCCGAAGGTTGTCAGAAGAAGAATTCAAGAAGTTTTTGGTAAAAACCCGTTTTATGTAACAGCTACTTTTTATACGCCAAGCATGCTTATTGGCAAAATTAATGAAGCATTGAAAGGAAGAGATTACACAATTATTTGGCAAACCACAGGGCTTCCTGCATGGTTTCCAGTGCAGCAGTGGCACGTTCCTTATGGCGACTTCTTTGGCTTATTTGTAAAATTTAATGATGTTTGACGATGCTAAAATCAGGAAAAATTGACGAAGAGTATTTCAAACAAGTGATTCTTCCAAAGAGTGGCTTTCATAGAAACGAAGTAAAGGTTGGGCCAAGTTTTGGCGTTGATGTGGCTGTTATTGAGCTAAATGCAATAATGTCAATGGCACTCACAAGCGACCCGCTAAGTCTTATTCCAAGCCTTGGACTGGAAGAATCAGCGTGGCTGTCGGTGCATTTATTGGCGAATGACATCGCTACTACAAGTTTAATGCCTCTGTATCTTCAAACGGTCTTGAATTTGCCTCCTACCATTAGCGATAAACAATTTAGAGAATATTGGAGACATATCGACCGCTATTGTAAAGAGATTGGGGTAGCTATTACGGGCGGACATACAGGTGTAATTAAGGGCCAAAACTCGACCATTTCGGGTGGTGGAACAATGATTACTATTGGACCGAAAGACAGTATTTTGGTTTCAAAAAATGCACAATCGGGCGATGCTATTATCATGACTAAACAATGTGCCATGTCATCAGTGGCGATTTTGGCAATGTGTTTTCCTGAAACAGTTGAAAATAAGCTCGGCAAAGAAGTTGCCGAATTAGCCAAAGGACTTTTTTATCAAACATCTGTATTGAAAGAAGCTAAGGTAATCAATCAAATCAACCAAACTGAAAGAGCAGTGAATGCCATGCACGATGTTACCGAAGGTGGGGTTTTAGGGGCAGTTTTTGAGATGGCAGTAGCAAGTAACTTGGGTGTTTTGATTGATGATTCGATGTTGAATAAAACTGAAGTTGAGCAAAAAGTATGTGGTTTGTTTAACATTGACCCACGTTATTGTATTGGTGCGGGGTCTATGATAATGGCAGTAAAACAAGGGTTTGAACCTTTAGTTTTAGTTAAGCTGCGAGAAAATAATATTGAAGCCACCGTAATAGGGAAATTTGTTGAGAAAGGAAATGGTCGTAAATTGATAGAACAAGGAGGAATCTTTGATTTACCTTATTTTGAAACTGACCCTTATTGGGCAGCATTTTTTGAAGCATTTAAAAATGGTTGGAAATGAAACAACAAATCAAAGATGGCGTGTATTTAGTTGCCGACCCATCGAGGGAAATAAATCTTTTATGTTCAAAAATTGAGCAAGCCTTACAAGGCGGGATTTGTGCTGTGCAACTTTGGAACAATTGGTCGGAAGTAACTGATAAACAAGCTGTTATCAAGGAAATCCATCACCTAACAAGACCGAAAGGTATTCCATTGATTCTGAATGAACTTTTCGATTATCTCGACATGGAGGATTTTGAAGGAATCCATTTAGATAAACCTACTGAAACAAATCAATATTATCAGTCGCTGCGACCAGATTTAATTTGGGGATTAACCTGTTCAAATGACTTAAATGATATTGATTGGGCAGCTCAAAACAAGATAGATTATATTTCTTTCTGCTCTATGTTTAATTCAAAAACCAGCAATAGTTGTGAGTTGGTTATGCCCGAAACTATCAAGAAAGCCAATGAGATTTTCAAGAATCCTATCTTTTTAGCTGGAGGAATCAATCATCAAACTTTACGAATGCTCAAGCAAAACCAGTTCACTGGCATTGCTTTGGTATCGGCTATCATGGATGCACAGAATCCTAAAGAAGAAGTTGAAAAATATACTACTGAAATAAAAAAATTACGATATGACTAAGAATTTTTTGCAGAAACTTTGTTGCCCTTTTGATAAATCTGACTTAAATATTCAGGTATTTACAAAGAAAGAAAATGGCGACATTCACGAAGGACTGATGAGTTGTCCTGACTGTAAAAGGCAATATCCTATTGTTTTTGGTGTACCAATCATGGCACCCGAAGAATACCGTGAGTCAAAATCTGAACTTTCTTTTTACCAAAAATGGCAAAGCCAATTGAATGAAGAAACGAAAAAATACCTACAATTAGAGTAATAATAGCATTTGTTAGATTGGGTTTCTTAGCTACAATACAATCTATTTTCATTGTAGCTAAGAAAATACTCCTGTTGGTCAGGATTTGTAAAATTCTTAATTTCCTTCGAAATAATCAAAAATAATTGTGTGCCAATGTAACTTTTGATTCGGGTAGCAAAATTATTTTGAACCCAGATTTTTAAGTAATAAATGTAAGTTGCGTAAAGCCTTAAAACTGTTTATCAAGGCAATACATAATGATAAAAATAAGGATTTT
>NZ_JAYWCU010000113.1:0-34526 GCF_043780375.1 Emticicia sp.
CGGTTTTGCATTTGGAATAACCAGCATAAAAAAACCTACTGAAGTCTAATCAGTAGGTTTCAATCTATTATTCAAAAACTCATCTTATTTTTTCTGGGGGTATCCTGTATTCACACTAAATTCATAATATAGCGTCTTACTGCTCAAAATCTTAACACTTTTTTCAATATTTTCTTTGGCACTAAACATAAAAGCATTCGGAATTGAGGATTCTAAATTAAGGTTATAATCTCCTTCTTGGGCTTCAAAAGAGAATAGTCCCGTTCTATCAAGTTTCTTACGTTGAGGTATTGAATTTGTTCCCGCATTACTCAATACTATAGAATATTGCCCATAAATTGCATTAACTTCTTCATTAGTCATACCACAAGGATTTTTCCCTTTTGCCAAAGATACACTGTCTTGAGCAAAGCCACAGAGAGGCTCTATCGTTACTTTACCTTCTACTATCCCTTTTGGGGGTATTTCAACTACATTACAACCTACCAATGTAATGAGGATAATCACTGCTATATTTTTCATTTTTTTCATTTTTATCGTATAAAAAAATATTGGTATTTACCAGTCATAATGTTTTATTTAAAATACGAATAAACACAAGTATTTATTGAATAATCAAATGTTTATCTTAATGATTCAAAAAAACTGAAAAAGGTTGGAATCATAGATTGCCTTTAGCGAATGCCAGTATCTATATCAATTTCCAAACTCGTTGTTTTATCTTTCTCAATTTTAATTGTTTTTGGAAAACCTCTTTTTGTGAAAAAATTTTCAGGCTTTATATTTAATTCATATTCGCCTACGGCAATATTTGTGCTTTTCATTAGCCCATTTGTTCCATTATGGGTGATTTTCTGCTCTATAATAACAGCTTTAGATGTCGGATTAGAGATAACAAAACTATACGACTCATAAATTGACTTATATTCTGCGGCTGTTATATTACAAGGCTCAACTGGGCAAAGTGGGCCAATCGTTACTTTAATATCTATCGAACCAGTTTCAGGAGCGACGGTTTTAGTAGAACATGAAAATATTACTATCCACAAAAAACCTATTATTGCGATTTTTTTCATTTTTTTCCTTAATTAATAATTTATAAAAGTATGATTCCAATTTATATAAAAGGGTTGGAATTCGTCATAATTTTTTTTAGTAAGGACACGTAACGATTCTTGCTGTAAAAACTGTACTTGGTGTTGTCCCGATTGTTACACCTGTTGAAGGTGTAAATGTTATGGCTTTACCAGCTTTATATTCTTTTGTGCCACTAATAGCAAGCGAGCCATTGTTACTAATATATTCAGTAGCTTCATAAGGAGCAACCGTTGAAGTTCCTATGCTCCGAGTTTGAGGAATAATCGTCACATTATATTCGTTGGAGCTTGTAAGTACTGGGTTAGTAGATACTACTCGTAATTTATATCCTACTCCGCCCGGAGTAACGCTGTTAGGTACTGTGCCACTAATTGAACCTGCAGCAATAGAAGTAAGTGTTCCGATTCCAAGTGGTGAAGTAAAAGAACCTGCATTGTCCGAAATTTGTGCAACAAACTGGTTACCAGCATTGTATGTTCCTGCAATTGTAAAGGGTAAATTATAGGCTTTATTCGCACATAGTGTTAGTGAAGGTAATGAGCTTATGGTGATAGCGTTCGGTAAAGATATTGATACTTTTGCCCATTGAGTAGCCCACCGGTCATACGTTCCATTAAATGTAGAAGCAAACTCTTGCTGAGTCCAAAAATCAAGGTCATTCGAAGGGTCAATAGCCACTACGGAGTAATCGCCCCAACGATTACGAGTACCACCATATGTTTTAAAATAAGATGCCTCTCCATTTTTGTACTGGTATGAGTCTCTCATAGTACCTACAGCATCCGCAGAACTTCTGTAAGAATAGGCTGCTCCAGCAAATTGTCCAGCAGAAAACATTGAATATCCAATTAACGCATCATTATTGGCATTAACAGAAATACTTGGATATGCAAACTGGAAGGTATTGGTGGCATCATCTATTCTACCAAAACTATTTAAAGTAACAGAAGGACTGATATTGAATTTTAACCATTGGGCAGCCGCAGGCTTCGGCACAATAGTACCTTTAAAAATACTCTGTGCACCCCATAAGAAGCCATTTCGATAGACAACATTTTGCATTCTTGCATCATTTGAAGAAATTTTATTTGCAGAACCAGACTGCGGTAAAGAGCTACTATTAGTAGCACCAGAAGTATAACTATAAGCATTTGACGCACCTATGCTCACATTGCCTATTAAAGAATATGCTGGACTTACCTCAGTTCCTGTAATTTGACTGATTCGCCAAGTTCCTGTACCAGAGTATTCATCAATTAGGTACAGGGTATTTATCGAATTATCAAAAGTTTCCGCAGGAACTATTGTAAAACCAACTGCATCTGTAAAAATTGTTGGAGTTAGAGTTCCACTATTATATAAATCTGTTTTATTAAAAACATAAACCTTAGAATTCGCAAAAGTCCCTCCTGAAATGGAAAACATATTCCCAGTAACAACAAACCAGTTTTTATTATAACCACAACTTGGGTAATCAAACCAATTTACGTTAGTGGCATCAACATCATACCTGTATAAATCCCAAGTACCAGTGGGGTCAGTATTTACGCTAATAGCAATCAACAAAGATGAATTTGCCGAATTCCCATTAGAACATACTACGAAAATCCAACGATTACTATAGGGGTCATAATAAATTTTTGGATCAAATGTTCCTACAGTAAACCCTACTCCATTTAATGAGGCCCAAAATGCATTTAAAGAAACTGAAGAAATTACAGCTCCTGTTGTTTTATTATGTATTACAACTGCAGGATTCAAGGTTGTCATCACATGATTTGGCCCCACTGCTCCATGAACATCTGGTGGAATACTTGCAATATTATCAATGAATCCAGTAAAGTTTAATGAGGGTGCTGGAGATACCACATTGATTGCATTTCCTATGTCTTTAGGAGAATATGGTGGCCCATCATAGATAGAGGTCTTTTCATTGATGTTTAGCTCTCTTGGAAGCGGTATAATTTTCAATTTCTTACCGCTTAAATCAGGAATTCTAATTTCTTCGGGAGTTTCTGCAAATTTTGAAGCAATTTCACTAAAGTTAACAGTAACATGACTTACGGCTTCTATTTTCTCTGTTTGAGCAAATAGCAAAAGAGAAGATAAAGAAAAAAGAAATGATAAGAATAGATTTTTTTTCATGGTAGTTTTATATTTTATTCAAATATATAAAATCATCCGTACTTTTCGACAAATCTTTATTAAACGGTTATTTCACTTTCCTCAATGCACTTTTCATACCCTTCTCAATAACTTCATACTTCTCAATTTCTTTGCCAATATAGATAAATGCAATACTAAATGTACCCGAAAGTAGGCTTTTATTCAAACGATAGGCTTCTTTCATGCGTCGCCGAATGAGATTCCTATCAACTGCGTGCTTGAACTGCCGCTTGGGAACTGAAAACAAAACTTGTGTGAGTTTTTGACTTGTTGTAGAAGAATTTTCAGAAGTTTCGACCATTGTGTATGGCTGAAAAACAACTCGAAGAGGATAGGCAAATACACCTCCGTTGGCAGAATTTTTCCTGTCAAAAAGGCCATCAATTACCTTCACGCTACAAAGACGCTCGTCTTTTTTAAATGTTTTTTTCAATACTTCCGTACAGTAAGCTGCTTAACCTGTTGTAAAACAATAGGTTAAGGAAACCCATAATAAAAACTTTTATCTAAAAAAAAAGCCACCAAAAGGCGGCTTAAATATCTTAATTATCAAATAACAGCATGACTGATAAAACTTCTATTTATCATTTATGCTTCATTTCGTCAGAAACAGATAATCTTTTTCTACCTCTTGCACGACGTGCTGATAATATTCGTCTGCCGTTAGCAGATTCCATACGCTCACGGAATCCGTGTTTGTTACGACGCTTTCTATTTGATGGTTGGAATGTCCTTTTCATTATATTTTTGTTATTTTTGTTCTTTGAATCTTAAATATTGGAGTACCTTCGGTATTAACTTATTCCGTTGGGGAGTGCAAAAGTACGACTAATTTTTAAAAAGACAAAATCCTTACAAAAAATAATTGCATGAATTACAAAATATATTCAAAAATAAAATCTTCGCACTTTATTGATGTTGAATGCGAAATAGATAATATCACATCGGAAACGCTCGAACTGCAATTGCCAGCTTGGCGACCAGGGCGATATGAACTTCAAAATTTTGCCAAAAACATTCAAAACTTTGAGGTCTTCGACCAAAAAGGGAGTCAACTCAAAGCAACCAAAATTACTAAAGACCGTTGGAAAATAATAACCGACGGAGTAACTATAATAACGGCAAAGTACAATTATTACGCCAACGTAATTAACGCAGGAAGCAGCTATGTAGATGAAAATATGCTTTACGTAAATCCTGTTAATTTATGTGTTTATGCAGAAGGTCGAATCAATGAAAAGTGCAAATTAGAGATACAAATAACTGATAATGAACAAGTTGCAGGATTAAACATTTCTTCAGAAAATAAAAACATTGCTTGTTTCAATGATTTTTATCACTTAGTAGATTCTCCGTTTATTATTAGTACCAACCTGAAACATGATTTTTACAGTGTTGGAAAATTTAAATTCAATTTGTGGTTTGAAGGAGATTTCAATCCAGATTTCAAAAGAATCAAAACTGATTTTAAGAAATTTACCAAAGAGCAAATTAACGTTTTTGGTGGTTTTCCCGAAAAAGAATACCATTTTATTACATGGATTTTGCCTATCCCCTACTATCATGGTGTTGAGCATCGCAACTCGACCATGCAAGTTTTAGGCCCTGATAGTCAAGATCTTGACGGTTCGCCGCCCGAAGAATTATACATTGATTTGCTCGGTTTGGCTTCGCATGAGCTTTTTCATACTTGGAATATTTGCAAAATTCGCCCACTTGAGCTTCTACCTTACGATTATACTAAAGAAAATTATTTCCAAACTTGCTTCGTAGCAGAGGGATTAACAACTTATTATGGTGATTTGATGCTCTACCGCTCAGGCGTTTTTGATAAAATTCAGTATTTAAAGGAATTGGAGGCTTGTTATAAACGTCACTTCGATAATGCCGACCGAGCTTCGCAATCTTTGGTAGAATCTTCGTGGGATTTGTGGCTCGATGGCTATTCTCAAGGGATTCCCGACCGAAAAGTTTCGGTTTATCACAAAGGAGCAATTGCGGCACAGATTTTAGATTTATATATTCAAAAAAAGTCTAACAAAACTCGTTCGCTCGACCATGTAATGCAACTCTTATGGCACCGCTTCGGAAAATCTTCCAACGGCACACCATTACGAGGCTATTCGATGAAAGATTATCAGGATGTTTGTGAAGAAGTAGCAGAAGAAAACTTGGATTGGTATTTTGAAAAATGTATTTTAGGAAAAGATTCGCTTTTTGATTTACTCAACAATTATATACAACTCATTGACTTACAAATAGTTAAAAACGAAATCGGTTTAGTAAGTTTGGAAGAGTTAAAAATTGAGAATGAAGAATAAGAGGTTTCAGAAAAGACTTTCTTACTTTTGTGGTAAACCCACTCATAATTAAAAATCGCACGGGCGACCCCCGTCAGAACTATTATAGAATGTATTCTTTCGATTGCAATTACCGAATCCGCTATGCCGATATCGACCAAATGGGTTATATGTACTATGGAAATTATGCCAAACTTTACGAAATTGGTCGTGTAGAAGCCTTGCGTTCGTTGGGTTTACGTTACCGAGATTTGGAAGAAACTGGCGTAATTATGCCTGTTTACGAAAACAAATCAAGATATATCGTTCCTGCCAAATATGATGATTTGGTAACAATTCGAGTAATTATTAAAGAATTGCCAAAAGTTAGAATCATTTTCAACTACGAAATTTTTAACGAAGACCAGATATTACTGCACACTGGCGAAACAACTTTGGTTTTTCTAAAAACTGCCAATAATCGCATCACTGTTTGCCCAATAGAGATTTTAGAGAAACTTCAGCCCTACTTTTGACAGGATTAAGCGATAATAGGATTACTAAGATTATTTAATGATTTTTATAAACAATTGATAATGAGAAAGCTGCCTCGTCATTTCTCATTATCAATTGTTTGTTATCAATTAAATTAGTTTAGGGTGCTTTTTATGAAAATCGGTGGCATCTTGATAGATTTTGGCAACTTGTAGCAATTTTGCTTCTCCAAATAATTTACCCATAAAAGTAATACTCACAGGGCGACCTTCAGGTCTGAAACCATTGGGTAAAACTACACACGGATGTCCAGTAAGGTTAGTTAATGTCAGGTTTTTGCCAAAAGATGGCGAAATATATACATCAATTCCTTTTAATGTTTTCTCCATTGCTTGAATCAACAATGTACGATGGCGATTGGCTTGTAGGTATTCGACCGCAGGAATAAATCGAGAGGCACGAAATGAATTTGGCCAACCTGCTTTTCCTTGTCTTACCAACAAATCATCTTTTCCAGAGCGAGTCAATTCATCGAAAGCGGCAGCCGCTTCAACACCCAATATAAACCTAATTTCATTAGAAGGCAAGTTCGGCAACTCAATCGGAATAAGCTCCGCTCCGAGTTTTTGTAAAGTAAGCAAAGTAAGCGAATCAGTGCTTTTGTTTGGGTATTTGGTCTCAAAATCGTTTTTCAAATAAGCAATTTTAATACCTTTCAAATCCTTAGTTCCGTCATAATTAAACGGAGCCTTCATACATGTAAAATCCTTACCATCAACACCTTGTATTATATTTTGAACGATAGCACAATCTTCTACTGTTCGACAAATTGGGCCTAACTTGTCCATACTCCAACTCAATGCCATTGCTCCTGTGCGTGGCACTCTCCCGAAAGTAGGGCGTAGTCCAGTTGTACCACATTCGGTCGAGGGGGAAACAATCGAGCCAAGTGTTTCGCTACCAATACCAAAGGGCAAAAGTCCAGCCGAAACCGAGGAGGCAACTCCCGCCGACGAGCCACTTGACCCACGCTTTAAGTCCCACGGATTGAGTGTTTTTCCACCAAACCAAATATCGCCCGATGCCAATTCGCCCAATGTGAGTTTTGCACAAAGTACAGCTCCTGCTTGTTCTAACCGCTGAATAACAATGGCATCTTGGTCAATAATTTGGTCTTTGTAAGGTACCGACCCCCAAGTAGTTTTGTAGCCTTTTACAGCCAACAAATCTTTTGCTCCGTAGGGTATTCCATGCAAAAAACCACGGTATTTTCCCGCTTTAATTTCAGCATCGGCTTGAGCAGCTTGCTTTAAAGCTAACCCTTCGGTGAGCGAAACGACACAATGTAACTGCGAATCATACTTTTTTAGTCTTTCAAGAAAAAACTTTGTTAGCTCGAGCGATGAAATTTGTTTTGTGCGAAGCAATTCACCCAATTCTCGTACCGAATAAAATGCCAAATCGTCACGATTAGCTGGCAATTTTACAGCATTAATTTTCGAAACTTTGAAAGGTAAATACGCCTTTTCAAACTCGAAACCAACAGGCAAAGGATTGAAATACAAAGCAGGAGTTACGCTATTGTCAAGCGGAATTTTTCGTATTGATTCAAAATCTTTTCGGCTATCGTTAAGCTTACTTAGCATCGAATCGGCCTCAGCATCGCTAAAATCTAAGCCAAGTATCTTTTCGGCTTGGTTAATTACCTCGACAGTGATGGGTTGGACATCTGCTACTTTTGAAATAAATGCACCGAGTGCTAAGGAAATAAGACAGGCAATGGGTAGGATAAGTTTTTTCATTTTTGTTGATGAGTTTGAGTTACAATTATACTAAAAATTTGGGTTTGAAAAAAATGCAATTTTCTCTTTTTATAAATACAAAATTTTTGTGAGTATATTAGCTGACAGTTTTTAGGACAATTATAAAAATTTACAAGAAATCACTTTATGTTTATCAAAAAAAATATCTACCAATGAAAAAAATATTATTCATTTTTTTACTTTCTCAAACTATTGTTTTTGCACAAAAACCTGTAATTAAGGCAAATAACATAAAAAAACACATCGAATATTTGGCTTCCAACAAACTTGAGGGGCGTGGAACAGGTACTGAAGGTGGAAAAAAAGCTGCCGCCTATATAGTCAAACAATTTAGAAAAATTGGATTGAAACCTTACGGAGATAAAGGTACTTTCTTGCAAGAATTTCCTGCAAAAAAAGGTTTACCGCCAAATATCAGTTATGTGCAAGCTGCCAATGTTGTTGGATTTTTGGATAATGGTTCAGACAAAACCCTCGTAATTGGAGCTCATTATGACCACCTCGGCAAAGGCGACCAAGGGAGTTCGCTCGAAACAAATTCGGTCGGAAGTATTCATAATGGAGCTGATGACAACGCCTCTGGAACGGCGGGTTTAATCGAATTGGCAAAGTATTATGCAAAAAACAAAATCACGGAAAAACACAATTTTCTGTTCATTGGTTTTTCGGGTGAAGAATTAGGATTAATTGGTTCAAAATATTATGCCGACAATGCTACAATCGACTTAAAATCAGTAAATTGTATGCTCAATATAGACATGATTGGTCGCTATCGTGACGACAAGGGTTTGACCATTGGCGGCTGGGGGACAAGTAGTTTTTGGGGTAAAAGTATTCCACAATTAGCTACTAATCAATCAGTTAAATACAATGTCGATTCGGCCGGAATTGGTCCATCTGACCATACTTCATTTTATCTAAAAAACCTTCCTGTGCTATTTTTCTTCACTGGAGCTCACCAAGAATACCACAAACCAAGCGATGATGCTAACTTGATTAATTATGAAGGTGAAGTAAAAGTTTTGGCATTGGCGACAAGTATCATAATAAAAATAGAAGAGTCTCCAAAACTTGATTTTATACAAGTTGCCAATAATCCTCATGCAGGCAATGCACGCAGTAGTTTCAAGGTTACAATGGGTATTATTCCTGACTATGCCTACGACAAAGGCGGTGTAAGAATAGACGGCGTGACCAAAGGAAGACCTGCCGAAAAAGCAGGACTTCAAACAGGCGATGTAATCATGAAATTAGGCGAAAATGCCACCACCGACGTGCAAGAATACATGAAAGCACTCGGAAAATTTGAAAAAGGACAAACCGTTGATGCCGAAGTAAAGCGTGGAGCAGAAAAAATGATTTTGAAAATAACTTTTTGATGGAATTGAAAAAACTATTTCCTTGTAGGTTGCAACTAATGCACTAAGCCACAAATAGTTGAAAACCATCTTTTTGGATTTGAATCTTTGGGGTAAATGAAATAGGAATAAATAGCGAACCAAAATATAGTTTTTCATGCAACTAACTTTAGTCTTTTAGCATCTACATTACAATATTGTATTTGTAAAAGTCGTATTTATACAAGACCTTCTTGCTATTTTTATCACGCTCAAACTTTATGCTCAAAAAACTACTTCTGCTACTATTTATTTCTCAAAATCTGTTTGCCGCAGGAATTAAAGGCGTAATCAAAAACGAAAAAGGTGAAGTTATGCCTTTTTCATCGGTTTTGGTTAAAGGAACTGATATTGGTACAATGGCAAACCAAGAAGGTGTTTATGAAGTAAAACTGAAAACTGGAACTTACGAAATTGTTTTTCAATATGTTGGCTATCAGGCTATTACAAAGAAAATAGACATTGGCGATTCTTTCCAAACAATGAATATTGTGATGAAAGAAGTGAGTATCGAACTGGGAGGAGTGAAGGTTTCCAACAATAAAGAAGACCCCGCCCTCACGATTATGCGAAAGACGATTGCCATGTCACCGATTCACCACAAAGAAGTAGAAAGTTATACGCTTCGCAATTATGTGCGTGGTTCGTTGCGAATTGAAAATGTTCCCTTTCTTTTAGAGAAAAAACTAAAAGAACTTTTCATAAAAGAAGGACAAACGTATGTTTTAGAGTCAGTTAATGAAATAAAATTCAAACAGCCTAATACATTTTCTGAAAAAGTGCTGTCGGTTCGTTCAAATATTCCACCAACGATGAAAGGAAGTGAAGGAATTTCATTTAGTCGAATCAATTTTTATAATCCTCGTAACGAAGAATCTCCGATTACTGCCAAAGGTGCAATCAATTACAAATATGTTTACGAAGGCTTTTTTCAAGACAAAGGCTTGTATATCAACAAGATACGAGTAATTCCGAAAGTAAAGTCTCCTGGCCTTTTTCGAGGAACAATCAATATTATTGATGGGATTTGGAGTTTGCATAGCGTTGATTTTAAGTTTGAAGAGGAAGTAGGTGACATAACAATGAAAGTTATCTATTCGCCAATTGATGATATTTGGATGCCTGTTCAGGCTGATATTTTAAGTAAAATTGATATTTTCGGACTTGAAGGCTCGGCACGAATTGTAACTTCTTTCAAAAATTATCAATTGGTCAAAAATCCTAAATATGCGACAATTAAGCCACAAGTACTTGATGATAAGATATTTAAGACCGAAGCAAAAGATTTGAACAAACAAAAACTCAATACTAAAACCGCTGCTGTACAAAAAGAAATAACGATTAAGCAACTCAAAAAACTCTCAAAAGACCTCGAAAAAGAAGAAATTAAAGAAATAAAAGGTAAAAAAGAAGAAATAATTTCATCAAATTTTTCTCGCTCAGAAGATACTTTAGCTCGTAAACGAACTGAAGATTTTTGGATGGAAGAACGTCAAGTGCCATTGACCGAAATCGAAACCAAAGGCTATAAACAAGCGGATAGTTTGTATGTTGTTGAAGCAAAAAAGATAAATATTAAGCTAAAAGAAGACTCACTCGACCGCTCTCGCCCAGCCAGATTTAAAGCAAACCACCTATTAATTGGCAATACATACGTGTATAACCGTGTTGATTTGAAGAATAAAAATAAAGGATACAAAGATTATTTCACGGTAGGCGATTGGAAAGAAGATACTCGTTATAATGCCGTTGAAGGGATAAATATTGGTTTTCCTCGACTTTCATATCGCCGTAGAATTGATTCTTTAAGTTCGTTTAACATTGCGTTAAAACCTCATTATTCAATTCAAAGAGAACGAGTAAATGGCTCAATATCAATGGGTTATAGTAAAAAATCTTTTGAAATTGGAGTAGAGGCTGGACGAAAAGTGTTTCAGATCAATAATGAAGAACCAATTAATAATTTCGTCAATGCGGCTTATGCGTTATTTGACAATCGGCATTTTGGAAAGTTTTATGAACAAAAATATTTAAGGCTCAATTTTAGTCCACGCATCAATGATAATCTTACGTTACGTACTTCAGTTCAATTTAGCGAACGCTATCATTTGAACAATATATTGAATCAAGGTCTTAGAAAAAAAGCAGAAAAGTTTTACGAATCAAATGACCCAATTCATGCAGATTTTAAAACCACTGCTTTTGCAACCAATACCCAAACTCGGTTCAATGCCTTGTTGACTTACCGACCATTTTCAAGAATCAGGATTTATAACGGAAATCGCAGAGTACAAGCTTATGGTCCAACTTTCCGACTTGAAAACCTTTCTGCTTTTGGTAGTAATGGTTTCAATCGGATTGAGTTAGGTATGAATCATGATTTCAAATGGAAACTTCGTGATATTTCATTAAGAGCAGAAATCGGAACTTTCTATGGCAAAAAACCAGACTATTTTCTTGACTATAAGCATTTTAACGGAAATGAAACTTTTATTCAGACGCACCAAGATTTTCGAGATTTACCTTATTATCAATACAGTACCAATAGCGGCTATGCCCAACTTTTTACCAAAGTTGACTTCAAGCGATTATTACTTACCAATATTACATATTTACAGCGAAAAGGTTGGGAAGAAAGACTTTTTGCTAATATTTTACTCACTAAGCAAATCAAACACTACGAATTAGGTTATGGTTTAAAGGGACTTTTCGGAGCTTTCAATGCCGAAATTTATAGCGTTTTCAATCAAAATCAATATTCTCATACAGGATTTAGGGTTTATTTGCCCATAAAGTCAGGGGTTAATTTCTAAAGTATTGTTTTAATCTTTAACTTTGACAAAAAAATTTGAAAAGAAGACGTTCACAAAAACGTGTTTTCTTAATCCATAATGTCTTTAAATTCGTTATATAAATATGGATTATCATCATTCATATTTCTTCATTTCAAGACAAAATCCTTTATAATAAATTTGATAATGACTACAAATACAAGCGAGGAACTCTTCGCAAAAGCCAAAAATTTTATTCCAGGAGGTGTAAATTCACCAGTAAGAGCCTTTCGTTCGGTAGGCGGCAACCCGATTTTTATCAAAAGAGCCAAAGGAGCTTATATTTTTGACGAGGATGACAATCAATACATTGAATTAATCAATTCTTGGGGACCAATGATTTTAGGTCATGCCTTCGAGCCAGTTGAAAAAGCAGTAAGTGAAGCTATTAAAAACTCATTTTCATTTGGAGCACCCACTCGCCGAGAAGTTGAAATGGCAGAATTGATTATTTCGATGGTGCCATCTATCGAAAAAGTAAGAATGGTAAATTCAGGCACAGAAGCAACAATGGCTGCTGTGAGAGTAGCACGTGGCTATACAGGAAAAGATAAAATCATCAAATTTGAGGGTTGCTATCACGGTCATGGTGATTCGTTTTTGATTGCCGCAGGAAGTGGGGCAATCACAATGGGAATTCCTGATAGCCCGGGTGTGACCAAAGGTGTAGCAAACGATACTTTGACAGCTCCTTACAATAATTTAGAAGCCGTTCAAACTCTTTGCGATGCTAACAAAGGACAAATCGCCGCTTTGATTCTTGAGCCAGTTGTTGGAAATATGGGTTGTGTTTTGCCAAAGGAAGGCTACTTGCAAGGCTTGCGTGATATTTGTACAAAAGAGGGAATCGTACTGATTTTTGATGAAGTAATGACGGGGTTCAGATTAGCAAAAGGTGGAGCTCAAGAGCGTTTTGGTGTAATACCCGACATGACAACTTTGGGAAAAATCATCGGTGGTGGAATGCCCGTTGGGGCTTATGGCGGAAAAGTAGAAATCATGAATTGTGTATCGCCACAAGGCCCTGTTTATCAAGCAGGAACACTGTCAGGCAACCCGATTGCAATGGCTGCAGGTTTGGCGATGTTACACCACTTAAACGACCATCCAGATGTTTATACTCAATTGGAAAACACTGGCAATCAAGTAGTTAGTGGAATTCGTGAAATTTTAAATAAATTAAATCTCAACTATCAAATCAATCATATTGGTTCGATGTATAGTTTGTTTTTTACCGATACTGCAGTCATAGATTTAGAAACTGCCAAGACATCCGACACAGCCAAATTTGGCAAATATTTCCACGGAATGCTCGACCGTGGCATCTATCTTGCACCTTCGCAATATGAGGCTTTGTTTCTTTCAACGGCTCTTACTCCTGAATTGGTTGCTGAGGTTTTAGAAGCAAATGAAGCTACTTTGCGTTCACTTTAATTAAAATCAATATCCTTGCGGGATAATTTTCCGTTTTAAGAGTTTGTTAATGATATAAAATGAAATATTCGGTAATAACCCCAGTCTATAACCGCCCCGAAGAAGTACGAGAATTATTAGAAAGTTTGAGCAAGCAAACATTCAAAAACTTTGAGGTAATCATTATTGAAGATGGTTCGACTTTGAAGTGTGAAGAGGTTTGTTCGACTTTTCAATCAAAATTAGACTTAAAATATTTCTACAAACCCAATTCTGGACAAGGTTTTTCTCGAAACTTCGGTTTTGAGCGAGCCACTGGCGATTATTTTGTGCAGTTAGACTCTGATGCGATTATTCCTAAACATTATTTTGAAGTAGTTGATAAATTATTAAAAACTAATTGGTTAGATGCTTATGGAGGCCCAGATGCAGCACACGATAGTTTCACTGATATTCAGAAAGCCATCAATTATGCCATGACATCGGTCTTTACAACTGGCGGAATTAGAGGAAAAAAAAACAATGCGGGCGGGCAATTTCATCCAAGAAGTTTTAATTTTGGAATTTCTCGCAAAGTTTGGCAAGAAACACAAGGTTATGCCATGACACGTATGGCGGAAGACATAGAATTTAGTATTAGAATTTTGTCGAAAGGCTTTAAAGTTGGTTTGATTGAAGACGCATTCATTTATCATAAAAGAAGAACTGACTTTGTTCAGTTCTTCAAACAATTACATTTTTTTGGTCGTGGACGCATCAATCTTTCTCGAATGTTTCCTTCCGAATTGAAATTGGTTCATTATTTTCCAATGATTTTTACATTGGGTTGTCTTTGTATTCCAATTTTATTTTTTGTTTCAACGCCTCTCTTTTACTTATCTTTTGTTTTGCTTTTAATCTATATTTTAATGATTTTCTTTGATTCTGCCAAACAAAATAAAAGCCTAAAAGTAGGTTTTCTAAGCATAATTGCTTGTTTTACGCAACTTTTAGGCTATGGGATAGGTTTTATGAAAGAGAAATTTTTTAAATAAAAACCTCCTGATTTTCCAAAATCTCCTCTTTCAAATCTTCAATAATTTTATCCAAACCATCGTACCAATCAAGATGGGGAGAATGTACTTCACAGCCTCCTGCATGAGGTACACAAGCCGTATATTGGTGTTGTTTGTGGCAAGCAGGACAACGGGCAATTGTAGTAAATGTATTCCAAATATGTCCGCAATCGCATTGCCAATATTCTCCACCATCGGGTTCCCATTTACATTTGGGGCAACAAATCTTTATTTCGCTCATTTTTATTAGTCAACAGACGACGGTCAATCATCCATAATTTTTACTAAAAGACCTTTAAATTTATTAACACAAAAATAACTAATTTTAGTTTGAAACTGCCAAGTATTTTTTCAAATATTCTACACTGCGTACAAAAGGTTTTTGTCCCAAATGTAAACATAAAGCCGACATTACACAACCCAAAATCTGTGTCATAAAAAGTGAATAATGAATTTTATTAGGGTCATTAAAGACCGCATCATTTAAAAACCCAACGGTGAGAGGACCGAAGCCAAGACCTATAATATTGACCACAAATAAGAAAAAAGCGGAGAAAATAGCCCGCATTTTATTGGGTACAATTTCTTGAATAGCCGCTGTTGCCGAACCATAAGGGAACGAACTAAAAAAGCAAAACCCTGCAATAAAAAATATGCCAACATTGATGTCTGGAATCAATATACCTATCGTACAGCATACTGCTGCCATCATTCCTCTAAATCCTGCCAATATTTTGGCTTGTACAACACCTTTTTTAGTCAAATAATCAGCATATCTCCCCCCCGAAATTACGCCCAAAGTAGAAAAAACAGTTATTAAAAGTCCAAATGTTACACCTGCTTTGGTATCTGCCCAACCATGCACTCTGCCAAGCATGGTTGGTATCCAATAAATACCAGCATAAGTTGCAAAAGCCATAAATGCCATACTAAAATTTAAGGCTAAAAAAGTTTGACGATTAGCTTTAAAATAGGCAATAACTTCTTTAAAACTGGTTGTTTCGGTAATTTCCTTTTCAGAATCAAATTCTACACGCTTGGGTTCTTTGATGGTTTGAACAAGCAAAACAATCAATATTCCTGGCAAACCGATATAAAAGAAAATCATTTGCCAAGAAAATATCTCGCCAATGAATGGTAATACAATATTTTCTTTTCCAATCATTGTTCTGAGGGCTGCACCTATCAATATGGATAATCCCGAACCTAAATAGATACCCATGTTATAGACACTCAATGCGGTAGCCAATTTTTTCTTTGGAAAGTAATCCGAAATTATCGAATAAGCTGCTGGCGAAAGTGCTGCCTCACCAATACCTACACCCACTCTTGCAAGAAAAAACAGAGAATAACTACCTGCTAAACCACAAAATACAGTCATAATACTCCAAATCATAATTCCCCAAGCAATAATGCGTTTTCGGTTCATTCGGTCAGCCATCAAGCCAATCGGAATACCTACAAGTGTATAAAGTACCGCAAAACTTAGCCCCATCAATATGCCCATTTGAGTATCAGTAATACCAAAAGATGCTTTGATTGGTTTAACCAAAAGAGATAAGATTTGTCTATCAATAAACGATGAAATATAAGCAAGCAAAAGTACGCCCACAACGTACCATGCATAACGCAGCGAAGGTTTAGTTTCCATAAATAGGAGTGTTGAAAGGATAGGGTTTAGATTTGCACGAATTTAGTTTTTTTTGAATATATTTTATAATTATATCAATAAAAACTTTAATCTCATCGTACCCGTTGATTTTTACTACCAATTATAGACTGTTTTCATTTCTTTGTTTGAACGCGTTTTAATACCTTTTTTAGTAAAAACACAAAAAGCAAAACACCAAGAAGAGCCACAAAAATAGGCAGCCAAAGCGTAAGAAGAGAAAAAATAATAGAAATGGTGTTTTCAAAAGTAGCAAAAAAAACATTGCCAAATCCGCCTGTAAATTTTGTAGAAGCTAATCGTAAAAGTCCAGTTCCTGCCTGAATCGTACCTGCTATGCCTCCACCTGCCAACACTCCGAGTGTCCATTGTAGTTCGGGAGAATCTATTTTAAAGAATGAAGTTGTTAAGATTGTTCCTGCTACAAACGATGCGGGCATAGCAATTGTATCGAGCAAATTATCAACTACAGGAACATAATACGCCATGATTTCGCCAACAGTGGCAGCTGCTAAAATATAAGTTGCCGTTGGACTACTCAACCACTCAAAGCCATTCGACAAATGTAAAAACTCGAAACGAGTAGCCAAATTTGCTACCAACATCGGTACAAATACCCTAAAGCCCGAGCAAGCACTCAAGGCAATTCCTACGGCAAGACTGATGAAGAGTTCGGTCATTTATGATTAATTGTTTGAAGAATGATTTTTGATATCAGAAATTCAAGCATCGAATTGTATTTTTGAAACTATTGAAATGTAATTTCAGTTAAATATATGATAATCTCAACAAAAATATAAGCTCTGTGGCGGAAATACAAAAAAACGAAACTTCACCCTCTGGCAAAATCTTCGATTTGGAAATTCTAAAACGACTTTTCCAATTTATTAAGCCTTATAATCTCAAATTTTATAGCCTTATTTTGAGCATCATGCTGGGAGCTGCTTTAGCTCCTATCCTACCTCTCTTGATTCGTCAAACCATTGACGGCCCAGTTTCTGCAGGAAATTATACTGGTCTTGCCAAAATGATGGCAATTATGATTGTTATTTTGGTTGCCCAGTCGCTTATTCAGTTTACCAATACCTACTTAGCAGGTTGGTTAGGACAAAATATCATTCGTGATATTCGGGTGCAGCTTTACCACAAAATCTTGCATTTACGCCTAAAATTCTTTGATGATACGCCAATCGGACGATTAGTTACTCGTACAATTTCAGATATTGAGACTTTAGCCGATGTTTTTAGCGATGGAATCGCAGCCATTACAGGCGATATTTTGCAGTTGGTTTTGATTATTTCGGTCATGTTTTACACCGACTGGAGGCTTGCACTTATCAGCCTCTGCACGATTCCATTTATGCTCGTTAGTACTTACGTTTTCAAAGAAAAAGTAAAAAAATCATTCAATGAAGTACGTAATGCCGTAGCTAATCTTAATTCTTTTGTTCAGGAACATATTACGGGCATGAGCATTGTACAGATTTTTAATTCTGAAAAAATTGAGTTTGATAAATTTCATCAAATTAATGTTAAGCATCGAGACGAAAATATTAAGTCTATCATGTACTATTCCATCTATTATCCTGTGGCTGAGGTAATTGCGGCTTTTGGTACTGGCTTAGTAGTGTGGTTTGGTGCGAAGCAAATGCTCAACGCCGAAGTAACTTATGGTACGGTTACGGCATTTATTATGTTTATCAATATTTTCTTTCGCCCAATCAGAATGATTGCTGATAGAATGAATACACTACAAATGGGTATTGTAAGTACCGACCGAATCTTGAAATTATTGGATAGTGATGATTATACTTCAAACGACGGAAATAAAAAAACCAATCTCAAAGGAGAAGTTGAATTCAAGAATGTTTGGTTTGCTTATAATGATGAAAATTGGGTTTTGAAGGATATTTCATTCAACGCAAAACATGGCGAAAGTGTTGCTTTTGTAGGTGCAACTGGAGCAGGAAAATCTTCTATAATTAATTTATTGTCAAGATTCTATGAAATTAACAAAGGTCAAATTTTGATTGATGGTGTTGATGTGAAACAATATGAACTTCGTAGTTTGCGTGAGCAAATCGGTGTAGTTCTACAAGATGTTTTCTTGTTTTCGGACACCATTGAAAAAAATATTACGCTCGGCGATGAAAGTATTTCAAGAGAAAAAATTGTGGAAGCAGCCAAGTTAGTTGGTGTACACGACTTTATTATGCAACTTCCTAACGATTATGATTATAACGTACAAGAACGTGGAGCAACACTTTCGGTAGGGCAACGTCAATTAATTTCGTTTGTACGTGCCATGGTGCATGACCCAAAAATCATTATTCTCGACGAAGCTACCTCGTCAGTAGATACCGAAACCGAAGAATTGATTCAAAATGCGATTGATAAACTCATGCGTGGACGTACCTCAATCGTAATTGCTCACCGACTAAGCACGATTCAGAAAGCCAATAAAATCATCGTGCTCGACAAAGGGCAAATCATGGAAGAAGGCAGTCACGAAGAGTTACTTAAACTCAATGGTTTTTATGCAAATTTGTATAATATGCAGTATAAAGAGATGTTTGTTTAACAGAATAACGCTTCACTTTTGACTATATTTGCTAAAATATTAATCAATACAGATGAAGTACATTATTTTTTCACTTTTCTTTATTATTTTCTTTACGAATTTTTCTTTTGCTCAAAGTTGGCAAGTTAGTTCTCCAAATGGAAAAATTAGAGCTACAATCCAACAATTAGCTGGTGATGGAAGTCTCCGTTATTATGTTGATTACATTGAAAATAACCAATCACAAACAGTCATAGAAGCATCAAAATTAGGAGTTACGAGAATCGATCAGTCGTTTTCACAAAATCTTACTTACGAAACCTCAAATACCACTACGATTGACGAAAATTATTCGATGCTGATAGGTAAAAAACTCCAACTTCGCAATAATGCCAACGAACTTACACTAACTTTTCACAATTCCAATAATGCCAAACTCCAAATAATCTTTAGGGCTTATAATGATGGCGTTGCCTTTCGTTACCGATTTCCCGAAACTTCCAACAGTAATTATTATGTAACCGAAGATAAAACAACTTTTCAGTTACCCACCAACAGCGGCAAGGCTTGGGTGCAAGGATACGACAATTTTCGTCCAGTTTATGAAAAATTGTTTCAAAATGGCGTTGCTATGAATCAAGGTCTCACCCAATTCAACGGATTGGCATTTCCTGCTCTTTTTCAGACCCAAAGTACTTGGATTTTACTTACTGAAGCCGATTTACACGACAATTTTTATGGTTCGCATTTGGCACAATACCAAGGCAATGGCACATATTCGTTGGCTACTCCAAGTCCAGATGATGGCAATAGTTATTCAGCTTTTGCTAGTTCAACTCTGCCGTGGACAATGCCGTGGAGGGTAATTATGATAGGTAAACAACTAAATACGGTTGTAGAGTCGAGCTTAGTTGAACATGTTAGCGAGTCGTCAAAGATAGCAAATACCGCTTGGATTCAACCTGGACTTTCAGCTTGGAGTTGGTGGTCCAGCCTTGATAGCCCAACCGATTTTATAAAAATGAAAAACTTCGTTGATTTTACTGCTGGTTTTAATTTACCTTATTTCTTGGTAGATGTTGGTTGGACACTCATGGGAAATGGTGGCAATGCCAATGATTTGATTAATTATGCCAATTCAAAAAATGTAAAACTTTGGCTATGGTATAATTCGGGTGGGCCATCGAACGACTATGGCGACCAACCTCGTGATTTGATGCACATTCAAAGCATACGGCGACAAGAGTTCGCTCGCATTAAAGCATTAGGCATTAAAGGCGTAAAAATTGATTATTTTCAGAGTGATAAGCAAGAAATTATTAAATTTTACCTCGATATTTTGCGAGATGCCGCTGATTTTCAATTGATGGTCAATTTTCACGGGAGCATTGTTCCTAAAGGCTGGTCTCGTACTTATCCAAACTTGGTTTCGATGGAAGCCGTGAAAGGTTCGGAAGCCTATATTTTTGATGGCGATAATTTTCGTCCAAATGCCCCTGCCCACCATACGATTTTGCCTTTTACACGAAATGTTATTGGCCCAATGGATTTTACTCCTACAATTATTGGCGAAGGAAGAGAAGTAATACATCTTACAACCGATGTGCATGAAATAGCTCTCTTGAATGTTTTTGAATGCGGACAAACACACCTCGTGGACAGAGCTGCAAGTTATGATAGCTTACCGGCATTGGCTAAAACTATGATAAGCAATTTGCCAACAACTTGGGACGAAACCCATTTGGTAGAAGGCTACCCTGGCACACACGTAGTTTTTGCTCGAAGAAAAGGCGAAAATTGGTATATTTCTGGAATCAATGGTGAAAATCAAGTACGTAACTTGACACTTTCGCTACCTTTTATAGCTACAGGCGACTATTTGAAACTATTACTGAGCGACGGAGAGATAACTACACTTACAAACGATTATCCTACGGCACGAGACATCAATACTTCCGAAACTACTTATCAAGCTCCGTCGGGAAATACTATTACTCAAACCATGCAACCTTATGGAGGTTTTTTAATGGTTTTGAAACGAGCTGCTTGCCAAAATAATTATAATCTTACTGAAACCATCACTACAGCTTCAAAGTATGAAGCATCCAATACCATTCAGGCTACAAATATTATTTCTCCGACTGCCAATGCAACTTACGATGCAGCAAAATCAATTCTATTACTTCCGGGTTTTCATGCACAAAGTGGCTCTGTTTTCAAAGCCTATATTGATGGTTGTGGAAATCAGTGAAAAAGTACACGATAGTCTGTTCATAGATTCACTTTAGCACCATCAAACTTTTACCCATAAAAAAAGCTCACGACTAATCGAGAGCTTTTGTGATAATTATATATTCTACTCACCGAAGTGATGATATAATTATGCTAATTTCACGTTAACGGCGTTCAAACCTCTTTTTCCTTCTTGGATGTCGAAAGTAACTTCGTCATCCTGACGGATTTGGTCTTTTAATTCAGACACATGAACGAATACTTCTTGGTTTGAGCCATTTACTTTGATAAAACCAAATCCTTTGGTTTCATTGAAAAACTTTACTGTTCCGTTTGACATTTTGTAATTTGTATTATGTACTTTAAAAATGCAAATTTAAGCAAATTAATTTATAATCAAACTAATTTTGCTTTTTTCTGCATTTTTTTACGAAAACATATTCAAAATGGCTTATTTGGAGAACAACTCTTGCCTAAATACAAAAACCATAGCCTAACACAAAGCTAAATATTTTGGTCAATATCTTTAGGTGAGATTGAAGGAGCTTAAAAGAGAATTAATACTGTAAAGATTCGAAATGTCGCTAATAAAAACCATGCCAAATATATTTTTCAGATATAGTTTGATAATCACTTGTTATAAAAACAATAATTTTTATAATAAATATTGCTGCTTGAGAAAGCCAAATATTAAAAAAAACGTAATTAGTTAGTCGCTAATAATACAATTCTATTGTCTTAAACTACTGATAATCAATGTTTTATGTTTAAGTAAACTTGAAATAGTACAATCAAGAAAATGACTATTTTTGATAAAATGATAAAAAATTTCTCTTTTTTGTATTATTTTAAGGTAAAATCATTGAAATCATGGTACTTTAATAAGATTTACTGGCTAACTAATTACAAAAAAACATATAAAATAGCTGTGTTCAGTTTTTTTTGCCAAACAAGGAATGCCTTTATAACAGATCTCAATAATTTTTTGCTTTTGTTTTTGTTTTTTGGCACATAGTTTGAAATGAAAGTAAGCAACTATGTTACCTAATACAATTAAACAACAGCAGCAATGAAAGCACAATCACTATTCAATTGTTTTTCAGGCTATAAAAAGGTTTTATTATTCTTTATGTGCCTGTTTTTTGCATACGCATTTGCTTTTAGCCAGAGTGAATCGATAAGTTTTCACGAAGGTTATGCAAAAATTACCCAAAAAGGAAAATCTGGTTTTATTGATAAAGCTGGTAAGATTCGAGTCCCTTGTATGTATGATTATGTCAATAATTTTGAAGGTGGCTTTGCAGTTGTAAGATTGAAAAGCAAATATGGAATTATCCGTAAAGATGGTACAGAACTTACAGCCATAAAATATGATATGTGCGAAACATTTTCGGACGGTATGGCATTGATAAGAGTTGGAGCAAAATATGGTTTTGTGAATGATTCCGGTGATGAAATTATTAAACCCGCCTATGAATTTGCAATGGGTTTCAATGAGGGTTTGGCGGTGATTAGTGTAAAAGGCAAAAATGGATACATTGATAAGCAAGGCGAACAAATTATTGCCCCTAAATATGATTTTTCTTTGCCATTTTCGGAAGGATTGGCGGTAGTGATGAGTAATGCTAAATATGGTTATATAAACAAATCAGGTAAAGAAGTTTTATCTTTGAAATACAACATGGCAAGTGCTTTTTCAGGAAATTTAGCGACCGTACGTATTGGTGAAAAATTTGCGGTTATCAACAAAGCTGGAAAATTGGTCACATTGCCAATATATGATGATGTGAGAGCATTTGAAAACGGAATAGCAATAGTTCTTAAAGACGGAAAATATGGAATTCTCAACCAAAATGGAAGAGAAATTATCTCTCCAAAGTTCGATATGATTGACTCATTTACCGAAGGAGTGGCTGTTTATCGTCAAGGAGGAAAATTAGGTTATATCGACCAAACAGGTAAAGAAATTATCGCTTCAAATATAGAGCATGCAAAAATTTTGTACGCTTCAAAATAAGATTATATAACTCAAAAAGTAGAAAATTTATTGGTTAAAACAGAAAATCCTGTCCGTGTGGTCAGGATTTTCTGTTTTAACCTCAATTAACCTTATTTTTACATCGATTCAACCAACACATTCCGCTTTGGAGCATCACTTTCTACTTTTTTCTTGAAAAACCATAGAAGAGAATTGAAATTTTTTGTCAATGATTTGTTGAATAAAAATACAGGAATTGACCGAGTAGCTCAATTAAATTATGTGTAAGACGAACGTATTCGTACGCTTAGGATGTATTTTTTTCTACGTTTTACTTATTCGTTGAAATGTATAAATCTTAGGCAAAGCCTTGTAGGAGTGAGGATTATTAAGAGGTAGTGCCTCAATACTCTCCTTTTATTTCTGCCAACATTTTTAAATATAACTTTTCTACTTTTTTTCTCGCCCAATCGGTTTTTCGGAGAAATTTCAGGCTCGATTTTAAGGTCGGATTATTAGAAAAACAGTTAACATTGACATGGAAAGCCAACTGGTCCCAGCCATAATAATCGTGTAGTTCTTTTACAATCCGTTCGAGGGTAATACCATGAAGCGGATTATTAACTTGCTCTTGATTCATTTTTTACTTCTTTTTCTTTTTTCCTTTTTTCCTTTTTTCTTCCATTTTTTCAGCCTCCAAAAGCAAGGCTTTTAGGTCGTAATTAGTAGTAGTAGTATCTTTCGAAAAATCTATAGTTTCAGTATATTCATTTTTATCAATTTCCAAAACCCTAATAGCTTTTTCCATGAAACCTTCTATTTCTGCCAAAATCGGTTTTTCTTCGGTGCTACAAAACGAAACCGCCAAACCCTTATGTGTACCTCTACCCGTACGTCCTACTCGATGCACATAGTTTTCGGGAACGTCAGGTAAATCATAATTAACTACATAGTCAACATTGGCAATGTCAATTCCTCTGGCACTTACGTCGGTGGCAATCAAAATTTTTACTTCTCCTTCTCTGAATTTATTCAACACCGTCAGGCGATCTTGTTGCTCTTTATCACCGTGAATAGTTTCGCTGGCAATTCCTACTCTTTCCATGGCCAATTTCACTCTTTCGGCTCTCACTTTTGTACGCACAAAAACTATAATTTTGCTTTCAGGATTTTCATTGATAACCCGTTCCAAGAAAAAACGTTTATCGTCCATTTCAACAAAAGCCACCGAATGGGTGATATTTTTAGAAACTGGGTCTTTAGGCGAAAGCTGAATTCGTATAGGGTTTTTGACCAGTGAGTAGGCAACTTTCTTGATTTGTTCATTGATTGTTGCCGAAAAAAACAAAGTTTGGTGATATTTAGGAAGAAACTTTTTAACGTCTTGAATATCTTTGATAAAACCCAAATCCAACATGTGGTCGGCTTCGTCGAGCACTAATATTTCAACACCCGTGATTTTCAAATGTTTTTGGTAAATCAAATCAAACATTCGTCCAGGCGTTGAAATAAGAATATCAATACCACTTTCTATCTTTGCAATTTGTGGAGCTTGCTCAACTCCTCCAAAAAGACATAAAGTTTCAATTCCAGTTCCTTGTCCGAGTTTCTGAAAAACTTCTGTAATCTGAATCGCCAACTCACGAGTAGGGACCATTACGATACATTTTAAACCTTCATACGAACGTGGAGAGTGTTTCATTTCCTGCAAAATACTGAGAATCGGAATGGCAAATGCCGCCGTTTTTCCTGTTCCAGTTTGAGCAATTGCCAACACATCTTCCCCTTTTAGAATCGAAGGGATTGCCTTAAATTGTATATCTGTTGGACGTTTAAAGCCTAATTTCTCTAGGTTTTGCTTTATTTCGAGCGAAATACTATATTCTTCAAATTTCATTTTTCGCCACGTTTATCAAAATACCCCTTGCCAATGCCTCTAAAAGCACCGCCCTTTAGTTTTCCTTGAGCATTGAGTTTACCTGCTTTTGGTTCTTTATCTTTTTTCTCCGAAATACTCACTTCGAGCGTACGACCCATTAATTCTGTGCCATTGAGTTCGTGAATCGCTTTGCGAACTTCATCCTCATCAGGCATTACTACGAAGGCAAAACCTTTATTTTGACGAGTTACTTTACTTTTTACTATTTTGACAGTTGTAACTTCACCAAATTTCTCAAAAAGTTCTCTTAATTCTTTCTCCTTTATCTTAAAAGGAACACTTCCAACAAAAATATCCATTGTTTGTTTCTTAATTTTTTACAAAAGTACGGATTTTTAGACGAAAATTGGGTTTGAGAGGGGATTGAGTAAAAAAAATGGACTTTTTACTTAGAAAAGTCCATTCTAAATTCTGAATTCACAGCGATTTAAAACTAAAACGATGCTTTGGATGTTTAAAAATTAGCATCAACAAAATATAGAATTATGCCGTCTAATCTTTTTTCTCCATTAGAATTACGCAATATCACACTCAAAAACCGAATTGTAGTTTCGCCAATGTGTCAATATTCTGCTTCCGATGGCTTTGCCAATGATTGGCATTTTGTCCATTTAGGTAGTCGTACAGTAGGTGGGGCAGGTTTGGTAATGTGCGAAGCAATGTCAATTTCAGCTGAAGGGCGAATCTCGGCTGGAGACTTAGGAATTTGGAGCGACCAACACATTGCTCCTTTACGCCGTATAAGCGATTTTATACATCAAAACGATTCAATTGCTGGCGTTCAGCTTGCCCACGCTGGCTACAAGGCAAGTACTCAAGAACCTTGGAATGGCGGCAGCTATATTTCTCCAGAAAACGGTGGATGGCAAACTCTTTCACCAAGCGAAGTTTTACTTTCTGACCAAAAATCGGTATCAAAAGAAATGAAGCTTGAAGATATTCAGAAGGTTATTTCAGATTTTAAAAGTGCCACAAAAAGAGCATTAGAAGCTGGTTTCAAAATTATCGAAATTCATGCTGCACATGGCTATTTACTGCATGAATTTTTATCGCCATTGGTCAATAAACGTACTGATGAATATGGTGGAAGTTTTGAAAACAGAAGCAGGTTGTTGCAAATAATTGTTAAGGAAGTAAGAGCAATAATTCCAGAAAAATACCCGCTTTTTGTAAGAATTTCTGCATCCGATTGGGTTGAAAATGGCTGGAAAATTGAAGATTCTATTCGCCTTTCCGCAATTTTAAATGATATGGGGGTAGATGTGATAGATTGTTCTTCTGGTGGATTGGTTTTACCCGAAGTTATTCCTGTGGGACTAAACTATCAAGTATCTTTTGCAGAAGATATTCGTCAAAAAACAGGCATCAAAACTGGGGCGGTTGGTATGATTATTTCACCCGAACAGGCAGAAGAAATCATTGTTTCAGGCAAAGCAGACTTGGTTTTTTTGGCAAGAGAAATGCTACGTGACCCATATTTTCCACTTCATGCAGCCTACGAGCTTGGCTACGAAACAGCATGGCCAAAACAATATTTAAGAGCGAAAAGAAAGAAAAAATAGATTGATTATTAACAAGTTACAAATCTTACTCTTCATAAAATTTAATACTATTTTTGGCAAGAAACGATTTGATAATATCGACATGAATACAATGCCCAACATGCAAAAAAGGTTGATTATTGACTTTGATTGTTTTACCGTTTATGTTATGCTTGGCATCGGTCATATCAAAGCCTAAATGTAAGGCATTTGTTTTGCTCTGCATCCCACAAATCAAACCAGTCCGATCGAACAATGGACCTCCACTTTGTCCACGCAAACCTGGAGTGCTCAATTCTACACCAAAAAGCATTCCGTCTTCAAGCAAATGCCTTGTCAACATTCCGTCAATTGGGAAACGTGGTGTACCTATAATTCCACTATTTGTCCATGAAATTTCGTCGACTTGTTCGTCGTATTGAAAATTAGTAAATTCAGGAAAAGGATAACCCAACCGGCACAAAGATTTGCCTTGTTTGAGGGCAGAGCCATCTTTCAAAAACCGAGCATGAGATTGATATAATGGTCTTTGAAAGTTTTCAAAAATGATAATTGCTAAATCATATTTTGGGTGATTTATCCAACGAAATCTCATATTTGGGTCGGCGGTGCAATCCAAAAATCTTTCGTTCAATTCAACCATCACATCGGCTTTATAATTGTATTTAGCTTCTAATTCTCTCAAGGCTTTTTGATACCGATTATCTTTTATGATAGCCGCCTTTTCCATACGAAAATTTGCATAATTTTGATTGATATTTGTTCGATTTCCAATCAAATCAATGACGTGCTTGCAGGTTATGGCACACGAAAATTCATTTACAAAAAACATCGTTGCCGCTCCGCCAGTTACAATTTTTTCATTGTAATTTCTTGAAATAAACTGAATCGGTCGAGTAAATCGGCTTACATCTTCAATCGCATTTACAAACATATTTTTAGGAAAAAGCACTAAGATTAAATAATTAAAGACAAAAATATACACTTTAAATTTCTATAACAAAAAAAAAGAGTCAACCGAAGCTGCCTCTTTGATGAATGTTATCTGAAAACAAAAATGGTTATTTTCGCTCAATTGAAAGAATTTTAAATTCGGTTCGGCGATTGCGTTGGTGTTCCGCTTCAGTGCATTGCACACCATCGCCACAGCCATTTACTGGCTCTGATTCTCCTTTGCCTACTCCTCTCATTCTTGCACGAGAAACACCTTTTTGTACCAAAAAATCTACTACTTCATTGGCTCTTTGCTGAGAGAGGTATAGGTTATCTTGGGCATTGCCTCTTGTATCGGTATGCGACCGAATTTCAATAATCATATTTGGATTTTTTCGCATTGTATTTACTAATTTTTCCAGTTCTCTGGCGGCATCTCGCCTAATTTTAGAACTTTCGGAATCGTAATAAATATTGTCCAATTTTACTACATCGCCTACTTTATACAACTTGGTATCGAACAACGAGCCAATATTAGCTGGTGCAGATTTTTTACGAAAAATATTAATAATACTGCGTTTTTCTTCCACTTTTGCTACCAATTCAGAAGATTTTCCAAACCCTTCCTTAAATGACTCCAAAATATAATCACATTTTAGTTCACGTTTGAATTCATACGAACCATCAGAACCTGTAGTCATTTCTTGGGTAATATTTGTACATTGATTAATGAATCTTATCTGTACTCCCGCAATCGGCGTGCTGTCTTTTCCTGCTGTTACAACGCCTCTAAAAATCGTTGAAATACTATTTCCATTTCTGCGTGCCACCAAAATTTCATTGGTAGTTGGATTAGGTGTTTCTGTCTTATTTTTCTTTGGATTTTGTGATATAATTTCTTCTTTTTTAAGATAAATATCCAATTTTGAAGATTCATAATCAGAAGCATCTTTGTTTGAAAAATTTACCGTTGTTGGTTGATAGCCATTTTGTTTGACATAAAAATTGAAATCATTTTCGGCTTCTAAACATAGTTTTATTGTACCCAAAGTGCTAGTGATGGCACTTTCACGCGATGAGCCATTTCCTTTGGTTTCATATTCAAACCTGATTCGGTCAAAAGGCTTTTTGGTTTCATTGTCATAAACATTTACCACTAATTCTCGACAACCGTAGAGTGTGCCTAAGCGAGTAAATTTATAAATATCATCATCTGTTCCGCCACGTTTTCGGTTACTACTTAAAAAACCTGTAAGTCGTTCGCTGTCAGTAATAATGCCAAAGTCATCACGATTAGAATTGAGTGGAGCTCCCAAATTTCGTATTTTCCCACTGGGCATAGCGGTTGTGGCATTCATCGGAATAAAAAATATATCTAAATCACCCAATCCTGGGTGCCCGTCGGAAGAAAAGTAGAGGTTTCCCCGCTCATCGATAAACGGAAACATTTCGTTGCCACGAGTATTGACTGTTCCACCCAAATTTTGTGGTTTTGTCCATTCGCCATTATTGTAGCGAGTCATCCAAACATCAGTTCCACCGTAACCACCTGGCATATCCGACACAAAATACATGATTTTGTCATCAAACGTCAAAGTTGGATGCCCGCACGAATAATCATTGCCATTGAAAGGAATTTCTTTGATTTTACGCCACTCATTTTCTTCATATTCGGCTGTATAAAGTTTTAAGCGAGTGATGGTTGCATTTTTCTTTTGTCCGAAAATCCCTCCTCCCCCACTTTGGCTATTCCGTGTAAAAACGATTTTCATGCCATCATGAAAAAAAGCACATGGACCTTCGTGATATTTTGAATTGAGTGATTTACTGAATTTTTCGGTCGGAATTGATGGAGTTTCTTCATAATCTAAATCTTTGCTTCCTCTAATGTACTCATTTCCTTTGCGTCCAATGGTTTTAGCATCATTGGCAGTAGGCGGCGTGTAGTAATCATCTCCCAACTTTTTAGATGGTTGGTTAGGCTTTGCGGCTGACGATTGAGAACTCGACCCAGTAGCAGATGCACCCCCTGTTTCAGTACCAATGGCTTTGAGGTCTTCGAGGTAGTATAAATCGAGAAATGAAGAGGCATCCCAATTAAAAACTCGCCTAATACCTGCATTTACGCTTCTTCCTGAAACAAAAACTAAACCTTTTTTAAAATAAACTGGGCTAAAATCTGCACTACTTGAATTGATGCCGATATATTCTACTTTATAACTTCCCGAATTTCGCTCTAAAGCTTCACGGTTACTATTTAGCTTTACAAATTCAACGCCACGCTTGTCTTGTTCTTGTAATTCATTGAATTTCTGCCAATATTGATTAGCTTCAGAAAATTTTCCGTTGCTTGTTAAAACTTGAGCAAAAGTGCGATAGGCTTTAATATCCTCTCCTTTTAAGATTGGATTTCCACTTAAGACATCTCGAAAGACTCTTTCCGTATTTTGGTAATCTTTTACTTGTTTATAACATTGTGCAAGGTTCAGTTTAGCTTTTATCAACTCATCATCGGTCAATCCCTTTGGTTTATTCAAAGCAGTTTCATACAACTCTATTGCTTTTGCATATCCCAATGCTCCGTATTGTGTATCTGCTTTTTGAAGCAATTTGGAGTTATTTTGAGCAAATAAAACAAAAGTAGCCGTTGTGAGGTAGATAAATATGATAAATCCCCTTAATAGCATCTCCTAAAAATAAAAATAGTTGTTTCTTGTTTGAATAACGAAATGTTTGCAAAAATCATGCCTTTTATAGTGCCAATAGTTATAAAAAAGTCTTTGAGTGATAGACTGCAGATGAATACCACCCAGCCATAGTTTTTAGTTTATTTACAAATTATATCATAATCTACAAAATAGTTTTTCAATATTAAGTAAATAAATACCCCACTGACTATCTACTTAACACATTATGAATAATATGCTTCTTCATGAAAAGTGCCACCTTTCATCACGTTTTAATACGTTTTGAGAAGGTGGCACTTAGGGCTTAGAAACAAATTAATGCTTATCTTGCAACGGTGATGTAACTTACTTTATGCACTCTTTGTCCATCAAGTTCGTAATCAATTGCGTAATAATAAGTTCCGTCTGGAACACCTTCTGTTCCGAATCTAATTCCTTGATTCGATGTTCCATCCCAACCTTTGGTTGCCAACGTATTATCTTTGTCTTTAAACACCACATGACCCCAACGGTTGTAAACATCGCAACTTATCATTTTTGCTGTACTTGGTAGGGTTATCCTAAAGAAGTCGTTGTTTCCGTCACCATTTGGAGAGAACGCTTCGGGGATAATGACAACACCCGATACTAATGGCAATCTCAACAAGGTTGGCGATGATTCGTTTATTTTGATTTCAATACCAGTGTTCGATATATCCGTTACGACATTACTATTACCAATTGCTTTGGCATAAGCATAGTTTGCAAAAGGTCCAATGTTTCCATTGTGGAATACTTTTACAGTATAATAGATTGAATCTAACTGGCTCACATTTAGCTTACTGGTTGAGTCTGCAATCAAGATATTTACATCTTCTTTGCCATTAAAGTTTGGATTTAACTTCAATGTACTGTTTTTACCTGCAGTTGGTTTACCTACCATTTGGTAAGTTACGCTATCGGCAAATGTTTTACTCAAGCTATCTGTTACTTGTACGTTAGTCAATTTAGCATTTCCGAAGTTTTTCACGAGTGCCAAGTAAGTTACATTATACGATTTATCATCTACCTTCACCGAATCAACGATTGATAATGCGATACCAATGGCAGGGCGGTCAGGTGAAATGTCTATTTTAAACTTAATTGGTGTTGCTTCTTCATTGTTAGTTGGGTCACCATCACCATCAGGGTCAGCGTTTACACCATTGGTTGAAATGTCTTTCTTAGCATCGGAAGTAACCTCAGCACTATTAAAGAAGTCGGTTATTGTAGCGTTTTTCAAATCAACTTTCACCGTAAATCTGATTGCTAATTTCTGACCTTTCTTAATGCTACTCGAAGAATCAACGAGCATATTGGTATTCAAGCCACGACCTGTATATTTAGTATTGACTGTTAAACCTGCATCTGCTACTAAAGTAATCGTATCATTCATAATCTTAGCTCCACTGCCAAAGGCACGGTCAAGGTCATCTTTTACTTGGAGTTTTTTGACATTTTCGCTGCCCAAATTAGTTACATAAATAACGAATGGTACGTTATAAATCTTGTCACTAACCAAGATAGCTGGGTCGCAAATTTTGCTGATACCTATCATTTTACCAGCAGTAGGATCATTGATTGAGAACTCGCTTGAATTGTTTGATAAAATATTGTCTATTTCATTAATTTTGAACAATTCTGCTTTGTTTACAATTTTACCAGCAGCAGTTACTTTGGTTACATAAGTAAATGTCGTGCTATCGCCTTTTTTCAAACTATCTATTTTGATAGAAACGACTCCATTTGCATATTTAGCATTACTACTTACACTTTCGAAAGTCAGACCGCTTGGTAAGATATCTCTTACTTCAATACCTGTTACTTTCACTTCTCCTTTGTTTTTCACTACAACTTTGTAGTTGACTATTTCATTAACTGGAACAATCTTAGCAGAAGCTACTTTAATTACCGAGATGTCAACTACTGGTGGGTTTGGTGGTGTTATTCCTCCTGGGCAAAGTGTAATTATTACTTTTACAGGAGTTCCATCAGAATAGCAACCAACAATGCTACGCTCAAAAGTATAGTATGTTCCCTCTCCCACTGCACCTGGATTTGTCACAATTGGTGAGCTTGGCGAACTTGACGTATGAAATTCAAACTGACCACCAGTGGTAGAAGGTTCGCTCAAAATTGCTGAATTAAGGTCTGTTGTATTAAACGGACAGATATTCTTGATTTCAGCTATTCCTTTTGTAGCATCTACTTTCTTACCTACAGTTACAGTAATTTCGTTTGATTTCTCACTTTCGCATTTGCCCCCATTTGATTTACAGACAGCAGAGTAGGTTGATTTCTCAACGATTGGAGAAACCGTTAATACTGCTCCCGTTTGACCTGTTGACCAAACTACTGTTCCTGTACAACCTGATGCTGTTAGAATTGAATTTCCACCGAAGCAAATCACATTGTTTTTACAAGATACAAAAGGTTTGTTTGGAACTCCAATTGCAATACTCAAATGCTCAGTATTTGGGCTTTCGCAATCGCCTACTTTACATTTTGCACTATAACTTGATGACCCTTCTGGCGTAACGATTATAGATTCACCTGTTTGTCCTGTTGACCAAACTAATGTACCTTCGCAACCATAAGCCTTGATTGTCACAGATTCACCTTTACAAACCAAATCAGTGCTACAAGTAAGTGTTGGTGTTGAAACTTTACCAACTTTTACTTGTACTGTATTCGATATTGGGCTTGTACAAGTATTTGATACTTTACAAGTTGCCGAATAAATAGTAGTAACATTTGGTTTTACAACTATTGATGTGCCAGTCTGACCGGTTGACCAAACAACTGTTCCTGTTGTACAACTCGTTGCTGTAAGTGTAATATTTTCTGGTTTGCAAATAGTTGTTTTCGAGGCGGTGATTACTGGCGTAGGTACATTACAACCACCTCCACAATCGGCTTTCGTTTTAATTATTATTGGAGTCGATACGGCACTCGTTCCGCAGGTATTTTTGCAAGTGGCAGTATATGTTCCTGATACTGCAACAGTTAGTGTACTTCCTGTTGCACCTGTACTCCATGTTATTGTTCCACCACAACCTGCTGCCATTAAAACTGCTGTTTCAGTTGAACAAATTTCTGGTTTATCAGTCGTCAAACTTGGTGCAGAAGGGCTACCTCCAGAAATAATTATTACGACACTTGACGAAGGGCTAGTTCCACAGGTATTTTTACAAACTGCTGTATATGTTCCTGCTGCTATTACTGTCAATGTGCCACCTGTTGTTCCATTGCTCCATGTGATTGTTCCTGAACAACTTGATGCGGTTAAGATTGCTGTTTCTGTCTCACAAAGACTTGTTTTGTCTGCTTTTACAGTTGGTGCTTCTGGCGAACCTCCATTAATGATTACTACCATGTTTGAGTTTCCACTTATACCACAACTGTTAGCACATGTGGCCGTGTATGTACCTGCACTCACCTGAATACTTGAACCTGTTGCTCCTGTACTCCAAGTAATTGTACCTGTACAACCTGTTGAAGTCAAAGTTGCTTTTTCAGTTTGACAAACACTCATTTTATCTGTTGATATAACTGGTGCCGCTGGAGAATTGCTTCGTCGGATAACTGTTCCTTGACTTGGCTCACTTTCACCACAAGAATTCTTGCAGGTTGCACTATAAGTTCCTGCTACACTTACACTAATACTTGTTGTAGTTGCACCGGTACTCCATGTTACTATTCCCGCACAAGTTGATACTGTCAATGTCGCTGTTTCATTGCCACAAATATTAGCATTGTTAACTATTATTGTTGGAATCGCTGGTACTGGTGTAAGCGAAATTACAATTGCATTGCTTTGTCCGCTTTCACCACAAGTACTTCCGCAAGTGGCAGTATATGTTCCTGCTGTACTGACCGTGATACTGTTTCCTGTAACATTTGTACTCCATTTTACGGTATTGTTACAACCTGAAGCTGTCAATGTAGCTGTTTCGTTGCCACAAATACCTACTTTGCTTGCACTAATAATTGGTGCTGCTGGTGCAGAATCTGTTGTGATAATTACCTGATTTGAAGGAACACTATCTCCACAACCTACGCCTGTACACTTAGCTGAATATGTACCAGCTGCTGCTACACTAATGCTTGTTCCTGTTGAAGCATTGCTCCAGACAATTATTCCTGCACAACCTGTGGCGGTTAATGTCGCTGTTTCGTTGCCACAAATACTTGTTTTAGTTGTACTAATTGAAGGAGGGTTAGAACCAATACCTAGTGTAATTACGATTGCATTAGAGTTTCCGCTATCGCCACAAGTGCTATTACAGATTGCTGAATAAGTTCCTGCTGCTACACTAATACTTGTTCCTGTTGAGGTATTGCTCCATTTTACCGTACCTACACAACCTGTGGCGGTTAATGTCGCTGTTTCTGTACCACACAAACTTATT
>NZ_JAYWCU010000114.1:0-20002 GCF_043780375.1 Emticicia sp.
TTTACAAAATACCGTAACTTTTTTCTGAAGGCTTTACAACACTCAATCATCAAACTTATGCAATCACGAAGAAACTTTTTACACTGGTCGGTGCTGAGCCTTCCATTTTTGTCAGTTGGCAAAGCATTTTCAAGAAATAATATTGCTCAAAAACCCATTGTAGTTTCTACTTGGGATAGCGGTTTGCCCGTAAATGCAGTTGCTTGGAAAGTTTTAAAAGAAAAAACTGGTCGTGCATTAGATGCAGTAGAAGCTGGTGCGAGGTCAATCGAAGATACAATTAATTGTTGTGTTGGCTTGGGTGGAAACCCCGACCGTGATGGAAAAGTTACGCTCGATGCCTGTATTATGGACGAAAATGCCAATTGTGGAGCTGTTGCTTATTTACAACACATCAAACACCCAATTTCGGTCGCTCGAAAAGTAATGGAAAGTACACCCCACGTTTTTTTGGTGGGCGATGGTGCATTACAATTTGCTTTAGCAAATGGCTTTACAAAAGAACCTGATAAACTCTCTACCGATGCTGAAAATTCTTATAAAAATTGGCTCAAAAAATCTGATTACAAGCCAGTTATGAATATTGAGCAGCAGCAAATCAAAGGACAAAAGAAAGAAGGACACGGGCCTTTTGCCCCTAATTTCTTGGAAGATGGCTCTTTCAACCATGATACAATGGGAACTATTGCTTTGGACAATGCTGGTAATCTTTCGGGGGCTTGCACAACCAGCGGCATGGGTTTTAAAATGAAAGGACGTTTGGGCGATTCACCCATTATTGGAGCGGGACTTTTTGTTGATAATGAAATTGGAGCGGCTGTTTCGTCGGGGCAAGGCGAAGAAGTAATTCGTATTGCAGGAACACATTTGGTAGTAGAAATGATGCGAATGGGCAAAAGCCCTGAAGAGGCATGCAAAGTTGCTATTGAAAGACTCGTAAAAATAAATCCAGCAAAAGCCAAAGATTTTCAGGTAGGTTTCATCGCCATCAATAAGCAGGGCGAATATGGGGCATATTCCATTAATCCCGGTTTCAGTTATTCGGTTACAGCAAGCGAAGATGGTGGAAAGGTTTTTATGGCGATTAGCCATTATAAGTAAAAATATGAATCCAACTGTTACCGAAAAATAAATTTATTTTTGAATGTTTGGATAGGTTTTTTTTTATTGAGACATTGTATAGAAATTGAATAGCTTGTAGGCTAACAAAACAAAATACGCAATTGTAAGTGATTGATTATTAAGTATTTGTTTTTTATAGTTGCGTATGTTCATTGGTTGGGCGTAAGTGTAGTGCAACACCCTACAAATTTGAACAAACATAACGAAGACATTTTTTATAGAAGGCAAAACATTTGAAAAAGCCGACTTTACTCTACATCCATTGACGAAACATTGAATTGACAGAACAAATTAATTTGCAACCAAGAATTGAAACTTTAACCGAACGAAAACTAATCGGCAAACGACTAACAATGTCATTAGCCGATAATCAAACTTTAAAACTTTGGCAATCATTTATGCTAAGACGAAAAGAAATTAAAAGCAACTTGACGACCGAATTATTTTCAATGCAAGTGTACCCTCAATCATTTGACTTTACCTTTTCTAATCTTAAAGCAGAATTTGATAAGTGGGCAGCCATTGAGGTAGCAGACTTTGAGAACATTCCAAATGATATGAAAACTTATACTTTGACAGGTGGACTTTACGCAGTTTTCGATTATAAAGGTTTAAGCACAGACACTAAAATATTTCAGTACATTTTTGGAACGTGGTTGCCACTTTCAAAGAACTATTTATTGGACGACAGACCGCATTTTGAAATATTGGGCGACAAATACAAAAACAACGACCCAAATTCGGAAGAAGAAATATGGATACCAATCAAACTCAATGAGTAACGCCAGCAGGCAACAGCGGTTTGCCAAAAGAAGTTTAAAGGCTTAAGTATGGTATTTCAATTTATATTTAGTACAAGGTTGAGCTGACGTTCCCTGATTTTCCCTACAACGCCAAGAACTGTTATGGTAAAGAAACTCCTCATGTGAGGTAAGCATAATAATTTTTTACAATGAATAGAATAAAATAATCACTTTATCTGATCTATTGTTGTATTGCCTTAACTTCGTGTAACAGCAACTCACTTACCCAAGAGAATGCTGAAAAAACCATAAGAGAATTCCTGACAACTCATAGTATTAAGACTTCAACACTTCACATAAATAGTATGACCAAAATCTTAATTACTGGTGCGACAGGAAATGTAGGAACAGAAGTGATAAAGTCATTGCAAAACATTGACCATCAACTTGACATATATGCTGGAGTTAGAAACTCAAATGAAGACAGAATTAAATTAGCCAATTTCAAAGTAAAATTTTCACTATTCGACTTTACCGATTTTAAGACATATAACACCGCTTTGGACGGATGCGATATTCTTTTTTTATTACGACCACCACAAATTTCAGAAGTAGAAAAATATTTTAAACCCATCATTGACACCTGTAAAAAAAAAGGTGTAAAGCATATTGTCTTCTTATCAGTTCAGGGCGTTGAGAAAAGTAAAATTATTCCGCACCACAAAATTGAAAAGCTGATTGTTGATAGCAAAATACCGTACACATTCTTACGACCTGCTTATTTTATGCAAAACTTTACTACAACTTTGCATGACGATTTGGTGAATAAAAAACTGATTTATTTACCTGCAGGTAAGGCAAAATTTACTTTGATTGACGTTCGAGACATTGGTTCAGTATCGGCAACAATTTTGACAAAAACATCACAGCATATAAATAAATCGTATGAATTAACTTGTAAAGAAAAGTTGACATTTTCGGAAATGGCAAGAATTTTAAGTGACATTTTAGGAACTGACATTAAATATAAATCACCTAATCTTATCAGCTTCTTTTTGACAAAAAGAAAAGAGAAAACACCAACAATGCTGATACTTGTGATGATAATGCTTCATTATTTTCCGAGATTTCAACAAGAACCCCAAATAACAGATTGGATTGAGAAAATTTCAAACAAACAACCAACAACATTTGAGCAATTTGCAACGGACAACAAAAAACTATTGACAAAATGAAGAAAACCACTGGCAATATCAGCACCTCTCACATACCCAAAAGGCGGGGTTTCGTGTTTTAAAGACAGTTTGGTGGTTAATCGAACATTAGTTTTTCAAATTGAGTTTAGTGCTATAAATTCTCACCATCGCAAATTCCCCAAATGTTTGCGGTAAGAGTACCGTACAACATCACAAACGATAAACAGGGCATCGAGATTTTTACTTAACTTTGTCGACAATAATAAATAGACGATTTAGTAATGCGAACAAAAACATTTTTGACCATAATTTTTCAACTACTTGTTTTTTCAATTTCCAATGCACAGACAGGTGTTACGGTTTCTGGAATTATAAAAGACAAAAACAGCAAAACAATTTTACCTTTTGTAAATGTGGTTTTGAAAACAGAGAAAGATAGTGCTTTTGTGGGTGGGACAGTTACTAATGAAGAAGGACGTTTTTCACTATCAAAAATAAAATCTGGGAACTATTATTTAGAAGTTTCATATATAGGCTATACCACCAAAAAACATACTTTATTTGTTGGCAACCTTACCGAATATTTAGACATCAAAGTAATAGAGTTAGAAGAAAAATCAACATCGCTAAATGAAGTTGTTGTAACAGCCAAGGCAGATGAAATAAGTGAGAAAATGGATAAAAAAACTTTTTCCTTAAAAGACAATATTAGTCAAAGTGGGGGTTCTGTTTTACAGGCAATGCAAAATCTACCAAGTGTAACTGTACAAGACGGCAAAGTACAATTGCGTGGAAACGATAAAGTAACGGTGTTGATTGATGGAAAGCAAACGGCATTGACAGGTTTTGGAAACCAAACTGGTTTGGACAATATCCCTGCATCTGCCATTGAAAAAATTGAAATCATCAATAATCCTTCTGCAAAATATGATGCAAATGGTAATGCAGGCATTATTAATATTATTTATAAGAAAAATATGAAAGATGGATTTAATGGAAAAGTAGGTTTTACAACTGGTGTAGGTTCGCTTTGGGTACGAAAAGAGAATTTACCAAATATAAGACCTCAATATACTTTTACGCCAAAAATAAACCCAAGTGTATCACTCAATTATATGAAAAACAAAGTCAATGTTTTTTTTCAAGGCGATTATTTATACACCGAAACATTGAACAAAAATGAATTTGTAACTCGGAATTACGATAATGGCGAAGTTATAAATTCACAATTAAAACGCAACAGAAATACACACTTTACAACCTTAAAATCTGGAATTGACTACGCAATTAATGACCAAAATTCATTAACCATTTCAGGACTTTTTGGAAGTGAAAAAATAATTGACCGTGGTGACCAACCTTTTTTTAATGGCGACTTTACGCAACGGAAAAGACTTTGGCAGTTTTTAGAAGATGAACTAAAAACAACCATAATGGCAACTGCAAACTATCAGCACAAATTTAAAGAAGCAGGACATTTGCTCAATATTGGTTTCAATTATACTTTTCACCGAGAAGATGAAAAATATTTTTATGATAATTATTTACCAACTTCAACGGGTACAGATGCGTTTAAACTATTATCAGACGAACAAGTTTATGATTTTAATTTTGACTACATAAAACCATTAAAATATGGACGAATTGAAACAGGCATAAAACTTCGTAACAGAAATATACCAACAAACATGCTGTTTATTCCTGGTGTAAATTCGGTATTAGATGTCAATGCTGGTGGTTGGGCAACTTATAAAGAATTAATTCCTGCTATTTATGGAAACTACATTTTTGAAAATAAAAAATGGGAAGCAGAATTAGGTTTAAGAGTTGAGTATGTAAAAATTCAATATGACGTAAATCCTAATCATATCGTCTATAAAAGCGATGGTTATAATTATACACAACCATTCCCTAATTTACGTTTGGCATATAAAATTAACGATAATAATAAACTTTCTGTTTTCTACAATCGAAGAGTGGACAGACCTAATGAAGTGGATATTCGTATTTTTCCGAAATATGACGATGCCGAAATTATAAAAGTAGGTAATCCTGCATTGCGACCACAATTTACCAATTCAATAGAACTTGGTTACAAAACAAATTGGGGAAACGGTAGTTTATACAATGCCATTTATCACCGATTTGCAGATGGAACAATTACAAGAATATCAAGCATAGTTGCACCGACCAACTTAATTTATGCAACATTTCAAAACGTAAATAAAAGTTACAACACAGGATTAGAAATGGTTTTAGCACAAGAAATTTCTAAATTATATTCGTTCAACATCAACCTAAACGCTTACCGAAATCAAATAGATGCTTTTACAGTTGAAAATAAATATCCAATAACACACACATTTTCGGCTAATAAACAAAAAATATTTTCAGGAAACATAAAACTGAACAATACCCTTCATTTCCCTAAAAATATTGACGCACAATTAACCGCCGTTTATTTAGCACCCGACATTATTCCACAAGGCAAAATAAAATCACGTTTTTCATTAGACCTTGGATTAAAAAAGACTATTCAAAAAGGCAAAAAAGAACTATTTTTTAATGCCACCGATTTACTAAACACAATGGTTATTAAAAGAAAAATCAACGGACAGGGTTTTAACTATACAAGTAACGACTATTACGAAACACAAGTAATTAGACTTGGGTACAGTTATAAATTTTGACAAAACACCAAACCGAACGCAAAGAGGTAACGGCAGTTTGGCAAAATGGGGGGTTCGGTGGTTAATTGAACAATTGTACTTCGTATCAAGTTCGGTTCAGTAAGTCAGTTTTGTGGGATGCTATAATTATCCTAAATAACATACACTTTGAATAGAATTTATAAATCAACGAATTCATAATTTTCTAAACCATAACAAAATGAGAAAACTAATTCTTCCTTTCCTTTTTGTCTACACTTCTATTAGTGTATCAGCACAAGAAGATGCTACCGGTTGCAAAGACAACCCCAGGTTTAATCGTATGCCTAATACCGTCATTGGCGAGTGTTCCTCCAATTTCGATGAAATGGAAATTTCAATGAGTGCGGATATAAAGGAAACTAAAGAAGGCACAAAAACAACTATTCAATATAATTACGTGCTTGAAGAAGCGACCGCCCCTTCATTTTTCCAAATCGTTAAGAATTTTGAAAATGCAATTCTGAAATCTGGTGGTAAAAGAATTTATTATAGCAGGGAGGCCGGAGTAGCCACTTTCCTTACGAAATCGACTAGTAAAGATGTATGGGTGGTACTGAGTGATTTTGGCGGTACTAAAAAAGGTAATTTTGAATTGATAATACTTGAGATTGAAGGTATGAAACAAGATATCAACGCCAATGAAATGCTGGAAGCCATCAATAAAAATGGATCTATTGCACTTCAAATCAATTTCGAAACTGGCAAGTCGGCTATTAAACCTGAATCGCAGACTATCATAGACCAAATTGCAGCTATGCTTACATCTGAGCCTTCCCTTAAGGTTAGCATCGAAGGTCATACAGATAATACAGGAATACCTGCATCCAACAAAACACTTTCTGAGAATAGAGCCAAATCAGTTGTATTAGCTCTCGTTGCAAAAGGCATTGACAAAACAAGACTTTCATCAAAAGGCTTTGGGCAGGAAAAGCCAGTTGCAGATAATGGCACTGAAGAAGGAAAAGCGAAAAACAGGAGAGTTGAGATTGTGAAAATGTAATTTTCGGCAACAGTCGAGTAATTTTAATGTCTTGACAAATGTAGTTGAAAAGATTAATCTTCAGGTTGGCAAAAAAAATGAAAATCAATTATGAAGAACTCAAATATTTTACTCAATCAAAATGGTAGATTATTTTAAATTTTAAACTTATGAATTGAGTAATTTACTACAAAAATAGGGGCATTATTCTAAAAATAATGCCCCTGTTTTTGTAAATATAATGTTTTATAATTTATTCTTTATTTTCGACCGTAGCAACTTCTCTACGAGGTAGCATATTTTGAGTACGTGTTTTTACTACTTTTACCTCAGTTGGTAATGTTTTTTCTATTATTTCCACTTTTTTGGGAGATATTGTTACTTCTTCTTTTATTGGTTGAGCCATTGGTTCAACAGTCGGAGCGGGTGTTGTTTCCACTGGTATCGGAGGAGAAGTACTTGATAATTTCGGTACATTTTCAGTCATACCATTTTCCATTTTTGATGCCTCACATTGTTTAATAGCGTCATCAATTTCTTTATAATTCAAACCATCGGTTTGACCTTGTTGATAGAGTGCAATGGCTTTATCAAGCATTAGATTTACCTCCATAACTGAATTTTGCTTTAATGCCAATCGTTGCCAATAGGTTGCTTCTTCGATAGACATTTGGGGCAAAATAGGGGCATGAAAATCATCTGGATTGATAACAAGCAACTCACGGAGTTTGGTTTTAGCATCAAAATATTGCTTAGTAGCACGAAGGTCCAAAAACTGTTTGGTAAGCACCATTGCTTGGTTGCAGCGTTGAGCAAACTGGTTTTCGTTTAAATCAGTGCCGTAAAGATTGCGGTATAAAAAGAAAGCTTTGTAATAATCTGCTTTTTTGAATAGTTCATCGGCATAAGCACGGTGAGTTTGAGCAAAGCTAACGAAGGGTAGAAATATTCCTACGAGAAGAATACGATTCATGGTCTTTTGGTATCTTTTCATTGTCTGTTATAATATGGGAAAGTATTGACAAGTCAAGATATAATCATCGTATTTTTTTAGGAGTTTTTGGAATTTAAGGAAAAGCACAAGAGCCTTTGAACTAAAAACGGCAAAAAACTCAGTTTATTGTTTTTTGCCGTTTTTATTAAACTTGTCATGTTTAGCATTTCATATCTTCTGTATTATCAAAAGATTGGGTAATACTTCTTATCTTACTACTTTCTCTTTTACGCCAATACCCAATTCAATCGCCTTCTTGGCGTTCTTGGTATCAGTATTTAGCAAACGTACTCCTGCCGATTTATCGCCCATAACCTTTAGCAATACATCTTTATCAGTTCCATATTGAATATTATCTAAAACTACATTTTTGCTGTTTTGTACTTGCATCACGGTTTTATCTTTAGTCAAAAATGTGATGTTTTTCAAAGAAATATTCTCAGCTTCCACACAAACCAAGCCTTTGTTAGACTCAATCATAGCATTTTCTATATTGATATTTTTGATTGACATTTCTGGCAAACCTCTTATTAAAATAGCGGTTTCAGCACCTTTGCAAACAATGTTTTTGATGTAAAAATTGTTGAATTGTGGCGTGCCTTCATTCAGCGGTTCAGCTTTGATTGTTGGCAATTCATTTGCTTCACCATCGGCACGAACGGGGTCTTTTGCCGCATAATACATGTCGAAAAGTATCGCTTCGCCAGGAATTTCGGTCATATTGATGTTATTTACGTAGATATTTTCAACTACGCCACCACGTCCACGAGCCGTTTTGAAGCGTAAACCTACATCTGAACCCATAAAAGTACAGTCCGAAATATACATATTTCTAACACCGCCCGACATCTCCGAGCCAATCACAAATCCACCGTGAGCATGATAGACGATGCAATCTTTAATAATAAAGTTTTCGGTCGGAACACCACGTTTTCTGCCTTGCTCATCACGTCCCGATTTTATCGTGATTCCATCATCACCTGTATCAAAAGTACAGCCTTCTAATACACCATTTCGGCACGATTCTAAGTCAATGGCATCACTATTTTGAGCGTACCAATGATTTTTTACCGTCACATTTTTTACTGTAATATGGTCGCACAAAAGTGGATGCATTGTCCATGCGGGCGAATTTTGGAAGGTAATGCCTTCGATAATAATATTTTTACAACGAGTTAGGCTCAACATATTGGGGCGTAAAAAATCTTTATAGGAAGCTAATTCTTCTTGAGTTGGTTTTATGCCATTCAAAATTCTTCCAGCGTTCGGAATCATGTTTCCTTTCATAGATTTTTCGGAAGGAAACCAAGTTACTTTTTTCTCGTCTAAAAACCCACCTGATTTTACCAAACTTGCCCATTGACCTGCCGTTTGTTTATCTTTTTTGATGGCACGCCATAAATCGCCACCACCATCAAGTACACCTTCGCCTGTAATAGCGATGTTTTCTAAATCTACTCCCCAAATTGGTGCTTGACAACGGTAAGAATCTTGTCCTTCCCAAGTCGTCAGAACGATTGGATAATCGTCGTAATTTTTACTAAACTGTAGTAACGCATTTTTTTCGATGTGTAGATTTACATTGTTTTTTAATACAATTGGCCCCGTTACCCAAAGCCCTTTTGGAATCAAAACTGTTCCGCCACCAGCAGCATTACAGAGTTCGATGGCTTGATTTATTGCCTTTGTATTAACCTTCAAACCGTCAGCTTTCGCTCCATAACGTACGATATTAAAAGTATCTTTGCGGAAAATTGGGCGATAAATGAGTGGCAATTCGTAGGCATATTTATCATTAAACTCGGTCTTTTTTAAGAAATTTCTTAGTGGATTTCCTGTACTTACGAGTCCGTCGGCTACCAAATTTGCCATTAATTTTGCCCCATAGGGCGAAAAATGCGTATTATCTTCAACGCCTTTTGGAAACTTTGGAAAAATACCACCAACGGCTTGCAAAAACATTTTTTTAGAACCTTCCACACCATGTTGCTCAATTACTTTTTGACTTGAGGCATGAATGTCAATTAATGTAACATTGTATTGTTTGGCAACTTCACGCACAACGCTTGGGTACTCGCCATGTTGGTCAATGAATTTTCCGCTTTCATCAAATTTTCTACGCATTACGGGCGTGAGTAGCACAGGGGTTGCACCTTTGGCTTGAGCTTCTTCTATATATCTTATAAGGTTTTTGCGGTAATCAGTTTTTGGGGCTGCATATCGAGTTGAGTCCGATTCTTTTTGGTCATTGTGTCCAAATTGAATGAAAACGTAGTCGCCTTTGTGTAATTGGTCATGCACTTTTTTCCAAAGCCCTTGCACTCTAAAACTCTTGGTACTTCGTCCATTTACCGCATGATTTTGAATCTCTACTGCATCACTAAATAGTTCTGAAAAAACTTGTCCCCAACCAGTTTCGGGAGCATCGTAAGGGTTTTTATTAGCACAAGTTGAATCGCCAATCAAGAAAATTCGAGGTTTTTCGTCTGCAATATTGAAGGCAAAAGAGAAGTAAATAAAGAGTAGAAAAAGTGCTTTTTTCATTTTTTTTAATGGAAAAACCTGTGATTTTCGCATAAAAATCACAGGTTTTGTTAGAAATTTATTTATAGTAAATGTTTGATTATCAACACTTTACTTCGTAGAAAACTTATAAACTGTTGTTGTTTTATAGGTTTCGCCAGGTTTTAAAACTGTACTAGGAAATGAAGGTTTGTTTGGCGAATCTGGGTAATGTTGTGTTTCGAGGCACAAACCAGAGCGACGACCATAAACGGCTCCTTTTTTACCAATAACCGAACCATTTAAAAAATTACCTGTATAAAACTGAACGGCTGGTTCGGTTGTTAAAACTTCCATGAAACGCCCGCTTGTGGGTTCATAAACACTTGCTGCCGATTTTAACGTTTTTGTAGAATCAGTAAAAACCCAACAATGGTCATAGCCGCCCCCAAATTTGATTTGTACGTCAGTTGTATCATTGATTCTTTCGCCAACTTTATGCGAGGTTATGAAATCAAAAGGAGTTCCTGCAACAGGTTTTAGCTCACCCGTTGGAATCAAGGTTGCATCAACTGGTAAAAATTTATCAGCATTAATGGTTACTTCATGGTTAAGAATATCGCTCGAACCACTCAAATTAAAATAAGTATGATTGGTCAAATTCACGACTGTAGCCTTATCGGTAGTGGCTGTATAGTCAATCTTTAAAGCATTGTCTTTTTGCAAAGTATAAACAACTTCAACTGATAAATTGCCTGGGTAACCTTCCTCACCATCTTTCGAAGTATAAGTTAATTTCAAAGAAGGTTCTTCCCCGCCAACAGGCGTTGCTGCCCAAACTTGTTTGTCAAAACCCTTTAAACCTCCGTGAAGGGCATTTAGTCCATTATTAATTGGTAATGTATATTCTGTACTGTCGAGCGTAAACTTTCCTTTGGCAATACGATTGCCATAACGCCCTACTAATGCTCCAAAAAAGGGCGTTCCTTTTACGTAATTAGCCAGTGAATCACAACCGAGTGTTACGTCTTCGTAATTGCCATTTTTATCGGGGGCAGTCCACGAAACAATAATTCCACCGTAATTTGATATATTTACCTCCATTCCTGCGGCATTTTTGAGGGTATAGAGGTCAACTTCTTGGCCATCGGCTAATTTCCCGAAAAGGTTTTTTTCAATACTCATTTTTTGTTCTGATGTTTTTGTACTGCAAGAAATCATGCTTAGAAAGGCAAATGCAGCGATAGTTAATTTAAGTGTTTTCATTGTAAATATGGTTGATTTTTTTGGTTTGGGGAATACACTTTGCAATTTAACTTATCTTTTCTAAAACATCGAGTTTCCATATCATTCATTTTGTCTATTCATTACAGGTTGCCATTTACCTTCAAATGTCCAGTCAATCGTAATACTTTTTGGGTCGATTTTAAGATTATCAGCGTGCCAAGTGTAGTCGCCGCCTTTGCGATGACAGTTAAAATAATTGACTCTTTTACCCCATTTTAATTGCGTAGTTGATGCTTGATAAATATCGGCATCCGCCATATTTTCATCAAACTTACAACCAATCAAATAAAACTGTGCTTCTCGGTGAAATCTACCGAGTTTATAACCTTTATCGCCCTCGAAAGTACAGTTTTTCAATACTGTTTTCGACGATTCATAATTTGAGCCATCGTGCCAAATAGCTGCATTCATATTATGACAAATAAAACGACAGTTTTCTGCCCAAGCCCAACCTCTCGGACAATAGAAATCTACATGACCTTCCATTGTGCAATTCTTGAAATAATATAAACCGCCCTCTACGTCCCATGGGCTAACTGTATCGCCACCACCTGCTCGGAAGGTACAATTAATAAAACTCAAACGAGTACCGCCAGGCATTGAGCGAAAAGCAAATTGATGCCCATCTTTTCGCACGATTTTACTACCAATTTCTTCTCCTTTTTCTCTTGGAAGAGCATAACGGTCTTTCGAGGAAGCTCCTGGTTGTCCACTCGACTCGTTGGCACAAGCAATAGTTGTATCTTTTTTTGCATTGTAACCATAATTATTAATTATACTAAGGTTTTCAAAAGCTAAATCATGCCCTTTTACATTGATAGTTGCCGCCCCGAAATCGTCAGGATTTTCGCAACGCCATACATCTCTTGGCAGGGCAATCGTAATAATTACCCCATCCTGTGATTCACCTTGTAGTTTCAAAAAAGATTTGGTAATCATCAGTTTTTCACGATAAACGCCATTTTTGATGAAAATAACCCTTTGCTTCATCGAATTTGTATCCAAACTATTGATAGCTTCTTGAATGGTTTTAAAATTTCCTGTGCCATTTTGGGCAACAGTTATTTTCTGAGCAAAAAGGCTATTGCTTAGGAGAAAAAGTATAAGTAATAAATTGTTTTTCATGAAAATAATGCTATAATTTATTGATAGTCAATGAGTTGAATAAAACAAATAATTTATTTATTTTCCCCATTTTGCTGCCCAAGCAGGATAATCGGTTGAAAGAAATTTAGCTGGCCAAGTACCATAATAGGCGTAGCCAATGCGTCTTTCGTTTTCGATTTCGGCAAGTGTTGGTTTTGCAATGCTATCTCGTCCTGTGAAAAAAGGCTTATTGGTTTCGAGTTCATAAAATCTTGCCCAAAGGATAGAATTTGGGTCAGCAACTACAATTCTATCTTTGCCCGAAGGTTGATTTGAGTCGGCAATATCTTGCACTTTTATGCCTATAATTTTTACCGATTCAAGCCAAGTTGCGGTAGCATTGATTGCTTTTTTGATGTCAGCTGAGGGATTCTGAATATTCATCAGAAATGTACAAATACCCACACTTTCGCTGCCACTAATTGAAGCTAATTCAAATGCACGAGCTTTGGCGGGTTTTAGCGTAACTCTATCGTGTTGGGCACACCAAGCAGTTAGTTTTCCATTTTGTATAATTTGAGTTTTCAATATACAAACAATGCCTTTTTCTACGGAAAGCTTGGCCTGTGGAATGAGTGTTTTATCAATTGTTTCGAAGTCATCAGTTCCTTCTGAAGCATATTTTAAGACCCACATTACGTCAATCATCGCATTATCATTGTAGGTAATATGTTTGCGATAACTACTTGAATCCGGGTAGAATTGTCCCCAACCACCAGCAGGATTTTGTGCTGAAAGAAGGTATTTTACGCCATTTTCGGCAGCTTTTAAATAGTCAGGATTATTGGTCTTTTTATAGGTCGAAAACAAAGTTTTTATCTCCAATGTTGTCGATTTATCATCAATGGTAGCGTCTAACTTAGTTTTATCAGTCTTTAAAGTAACTTTAAGAGATTCAGCAAGTGTAAGGCTATAATTTACGGCATTACCGCCAGGTTGCGACCAACCACCGTTGTTCCGTTGGTAAAGCAATATTCTTTCTGCTACCGAATCTTTTGTAATAACTACCGAAATGACCGTCGGTGTTGTTGAAGCAGGAATTACTGGTTTCGTTGCTTGACACCCCGAATGGAGAAGTGCCAATAGAGGAATAACTAATTTTAATAGCATTTTCTTAAATTTTGTTTTGCAAAAAGCCCCCTCAATCGAAGGGGCTTTTATTGAGTAAATATTAAAAGATAGGTTAGTAATAATTTCAGAAGTAATGTTTTAGCGATTATTAATCAAATCAATATCCCGGATTTTGTTTCAATTTCCCTTGATAAGCATCAACGGTTGCTTGGTCGAAAGGGAAAAGTTCACTTTTGCCAGGAACAAATAATCTTGCCATACCCAAATGTAACTGCACACCATCAATCAAGTTGGTGGTCAGGTGTTGCGTCCAATCTAACCTTGTCCAACCCGTTGGGGCGGTGGTGAGAGCTGTTGTTTTGTAAAATGAATTTAAAAATTGAATTTCTTCGCCATTATTTCTCCAAAAAATGTATCTTGGCACATTGGCATAATCTCCCTTAGAATCTCTAATTAGCTGAATTTTTGTACGTGCATCTTCAATTTTAGTACTCAATAGATTCCAACGAATTAAGTCAAATTTACGAATGCCTTCACTACCAAATTCTAAGTAACGCTCATCAACAATGGCATTAAAAAAACCATCTTTTGTAGTTGGTGTTTTACCAATGGCTGGTGAGTTTTTATTTGTAAATGCTCTTTTACGTACTTCTTCAAAAGCCGAAATTGCGGCAGCAGTTGGGCTACCATTTATCTCGTTATCAGCTTCGGCAAACATCAAAAGTACATCTGAGAAACGAATCATGGGCCAGTTGTAGCCAGGATTTAGTGCAGTGCCAGGCAACAAAGGAACTCTCCAATCTTTTCTGAATTTACCGTCGGTCAATTCACCCAAACGTCGTAGTGATTTGATGTTTGTTGCGGCAATAGCGTAGTTTGTTACAGTTACATCACGGCGAGTATCGGTCGAATCGAAAGCATAAAAATAGTTAGGCAAAGCCACCAAACCGCCACCACCTGTGCCGTAGCGTGAAGCAGCATTGACCGATGGGCCATTGTAATTTCCCATGCGACTGTCAGAAGTTGCGTTTGAACCACCTGCACCTACTTCGAAAATGATTTCTCCATTCGGATCATAGATAAATGAGGTTAATTTTCTCCAAACATCTTCAAAAATTGGATTTAAGGTATGCTCAGTTCTTTTGGCTAACAAGTCCGCACATTCATCACGGGCAATTTTGATGTAGGTCAAATAATCGGCATTGCGTTCCATTTTACCATTACTACGCAAAGCATAGCCCCCTCTAAACATTGCCAATTTTGCTCGTAGAGCCTTCACAGCACCTTTTGTGATGCGTTCATTACGAATTCCAGCTTCTGTTCTCCAAGGTACAAGGTCGGTGGCAGTTTTCAAATCATCGAGCAATTTTACGTAAGTTTCATCACGATTTACTTGCGGAATAAACAAATCTGTTTGCTTATAGGCAGGAGTAAAAGGTGCAGGAACATCGCCCCAATTTCGTATTAATTCGAAAAGAAATTGAGCTCTCAAAGTCAATGCTTCACCATGAAGGCGACGCAATTCTTTCTTTTCGACATCAGTTCCGCTGGTGTAAAGAGCCATCATTGGAATTTGTTCAATGCATAAATTGGCTTTTTCGATGCCACGATATAATTGCAAAAATGGATTACGAAGTTCGGCATTTGTCAATAATAATTGGTAGCGGCCAATGCCACGGCGACCATTATCAATATTTCCTGAAACGATAATCTCATCAGAATCATACGGATAATACATATTTATACGAATGCCATACCCATTATCGCCCATAAGTTCGTCATAAACTCCTATTATAGAGTTAGTTGCATTGGCAACATTTGAGAAAGCATCTGCAATGCTTATCTGAGATTTGGGTTGAACCTCCAGAAAATTTTTACATCCACTTATTATCAAGACCGTAAAAGTCAAGGATACGCTCAGTAGAGATATTTTTTTTAATATATTTTTCATTTTACTTGAATTTGTTTTTGTAATTAAGCTTTTAAAACGTCAAATTTATACCCATTACCCAAGTTTTAGCACGAGGATAGCCAGCAAAATCAACTCCTTGTGTAAGTGGGTCGGAGCGACGAGTATTTACTTCGGGGTCATAGCCGCTATATTTAGTAAATGTTGCCAAGTTATTGACCGTAGCAAAAGCTCTTAATTTTGAAACTTTAACTTTTTTCAATAATGAGCTTGGCAATGAATAACCAAAAGTTAAATTATTGATTCTCAAAAATGAGCCGTCTTCTATTGCCCATGAGTGTAACCAATAACGTTGCACACGTACTGGCGACCAAATTGTAGCATTTGCATTAAGTGCTGCCAAAGCCGCTGGGTCTGTAACCACTTGCCCTGCATCATTAACATTTGTGAAACGGGTTTCCATAAATTTAAGCATATTCAAACTTGGAAAAGCTCCGTCAGTCATTTCGATTTTATTGGCATTATAGATGTCGTTTCCTACGACCCAGTTCAAAAATATGCTCAAATCGAAGTCTTTATAAGCTATTTGGTTGTTCAAACCTCCCATAAACTTTGGATTTGCATTGCCAATAACTGTACGGTCTTTGTCGGCAGTTACGAATCCGTCGCCGTCGAGGTCTTTCCATTTTAAATTTCCCGGTTGAGGGATTCCATAAACAGAATTGATTGCAATACCAGGTTTTAAAGTATAAAATCCAGCGGGAGTAGTAGAAGCTGCATTATAAGTAAAATCTTCGATTTTATAAAAACCATCTGTTACAAAACCATACATTAAGCCAACAGGTTGCCCAACTTTTACCAAATAATCATCGGTTCCGTCTGAGCCTTGCCATCCAGAGTTACGAGTAAGTTGTGTTACAGTTCCAAGACTTGTTACAGTATTTTTGTTTGTCGAAATATTAAAGCTCGTATTCCAAGTAAGGTCTTTTTTTCTGAAAATATAAGCATTCAATTGTACCTCAATTCCTTTATTGGTTGTTGAACCTAAGTTTTTGATTTGCGAAGAGTAGCCCGAAGTAGGCGGAATAGCCACCGCCAAAAGTAAGTTTTGACCACTATTTTTGTAAGCATCAATTGTTAGTTGAAAACGGTTATTCAAGAAAGATAAATCTAAACCTAAATTTTGTGATACATTCGATTCCCATTTGAGGTCTTCGTTTGCCAATGCCACAGGGGCATATCCTGGAAGTACATTATGATTTAGTGCATATTCTCCAGTTACACCATATAATTGTTGGTAGAGAAGGTCGCCAATGCGGTTATTTCCAGCCACACCATAGCCAAATCTTAATTTTGCATCACTAATAATTGAGTTTCCTTTCAAGAAATTTTCTTCAGAGAAACGCCAAGCGACCGTTGCCGAAGGGAAAATCAATGCTCCGTTTGAGTATTTGAATTTTGACGAACGGTCAGAACGTAAAGATGCTGTGGCTAAATATTTGTCTTTGTAGCCATAAGTTGCTCGTCCAAAAAGTGAGAATAAACGGTTAGGCGGACTTTCGTTTGAACTTGGTCGTGCTTGCGTAGCACCAGTTGGTGGCGAGCCAAGACCCATATTTGCCAAAGCTTGATCTGGACTAATATCAGAAGGGAAGTACCTTGTTTCGATGGTTGTATTTCTCGTAATATTCTGATAAATCTCTTGTCCAACTAATATACTAAAATCATGAATTTTATTAAACTTCTTTGTGTATTGCAAAGTGTTTGAATTATTGATGGTTACCGCATTTTGTTGGAAAATAGAAGCTACAGGAAGCGAAGAGTAATTTCGGGCTGTGCCTGTTATTTTGCTCGAAAATAGGTTGTTTTTTCCATCATTATTATCAATCCCAACAGTAGATTTGAAAGTTAGGTTTTTTAGAATATTATAACTGAAATATCCACTTAGGTTTACTGTCTTAGTATATATTTTTCGGTACTCAGCTTCTGTCATTAAGATAGGATTTACTAAATTTCCTGACGAAATATAAAGGTTTTCATCAAAATCATCAACTTCTGGATTTACGCCAATCAATAATGGGCGATACTGCACCGAATGACGAAGACGATTGGTAGATTTTGTGCCACTTGTCGAAGTTCCACCACCACTAACAGTTTGATTTGAGTAGCGAACATTGAAGCCAATTTTTAATTTATCACTTGCTTTATGGTCCATTCTGAAAGTTGCCAAGTAGCGGTCAAAGCCCGATTGGAGCAAAATGCCTTCTTCTTTGTTGGCAGTTAAGCTCAAATTATAACTCGTATTGTTATTTCCACCATTGACAATGATGTTGTGGTTTTGGTATTTTGCCTGACGACCAAAAACTTCTTCTTGCCAATCAATGGGCGTAACGGTTTTGTATTGATTGATGTTTTCCCAAGTGCCATATTGTGAAGTAAAGCTTGTTTCATCAGCAGCACTCCCACGGCTTCTTTCATATTGCCAACGCACAAAGTCATAAGGGCTCATTACATCCAATTTTTTGAAAATCTCACGCACGCCAGCCGAACCATTATAGCTTACTGTTGTTTTGCCACCTTTACCTGATTTTGTAGTGATAATTACCACACCATTTGCTCCTCTTGCACCATAAATTGCTGTTGAGGAAGCGTCTTTCAAGACATCAATTGTTTCAATATCTTGTGGAGAAATGAAGGAAAGAGCATTTTCGACTTGAATGCCATCTACTACATAAATGGGCGAATTGTCTTGTGTAATTGAGCCACCACCACGAATTCTGATTTGAATATCAGCACCGGGAGCCCCTTCCGAAGTTGTTACACGTACACCTGCTAAACGTCCAGTAAGTGCTTCGGCTGCATTGGTCAGTGGAATATCTTTGAGTTGTTTTGCTCCAACCGACGAAACTGAGCTTGTCAGATCTCGACGACTGATGCCATCGCCATAGCCAATTGCAACTATTTCAACTTCGTTGAGTACTTGTGTATCTTCGTCTAATTGAATATCAAGATTACTTTGGTTTCCAATGGCTACATCTTTTATTATATATCCAATCAGACTCAAAATAAGTATATTGTTTTTCTTATCGGAAACCGAAATCGAAAACTCTCCTTTTGCATTTGTAGTAGTACCTGTTTTAGTGTTTTTCAGCATGACGGATACGCTTGGCAAGCCTTCTCCAGTTTTAGCATCGGTTACTTTTCCCGTAATTTTTTGGGACTGTGCCGTTGCTAACTGAACGATAATTAGAAAAAATAAAGTAAGCAGTTGTTTCATATAAAATTGAATTATTCTGTAAAATATGTTTATTTTAAGCTATTTATTGCTACAAAGTCCATGTCAGCAAAAGATTGATTTTCGCCTGCCATGCCCCAGATAAATGAATAATTGGCAGTGCCACAGCCTGAGTGAACTGACCAAGGTGGCGAAATAATGGCTTGATGATTACTCACCCACAAATGGCGAGTTTCTTGTGGTTGCCCCATTAAGTGCATTACTCCATGATTTTCTTGCACATCAAAATAGCAGTACACTTCCATACGGCGGTCGTGCGTGTGTGCGGGCATGGTGTTCCAAACACTACCATTTTGAAGAACGGTAAGTCCCATTACTAATTGGCAGCTGCGAATACCATCCAAATGAATATATTTATAAATCGTACGTTGATTGGCGGTTTCTACAGCCCCCATATTGGCAGGAGAAGCATCTTCTTTAGTCATCAATTTTGTTGGATAAGTGCGATGTGCTGGAGCAGAAAGTATAAAAAACTTGGCAGGGTTTTCGGCATTAAGGCTTTCAAAACTGACACTTTTTGTTTCTTTTCCGATATACAAACAATCTAACTTATTAACATTATAAGATTTTCCATCGACGTTTATTTTTCCGTCGCCTGCAACATTGATGATGCCCATTTCTCGTCTTTCAAGAAAAAAATCAGATTTTAATTCTTCATAAGTTGATAAACTGACTGTTTCGTTTGTTGGCATTACTCCCCCTAAAATCATTCGGTCGTAATGAGAATAAACTATATGAATTTGATTGGCAGAAAATAAAGTTTCTACCAAAAAATTATTGCGTAATTCGACGGTATTCATACCTGCCGTTTCTTTCGGACTACTCTCGTATCTTGTTTGCATATGCTTCCAAATACCCCCGGCCCTAAAGGGGAGCTAATGATTTAAATTTTGATTATTGTTATAATATTCTATTCTATTTTCACCCCCTTAGGGATTGCTACTGTGTACCCACATCTTTGTAAAGGATTGACCATCCTTCAAACATATTGTTGAAATGGTCAAGCCCTTTGTAGAGAGTGATAACTCCAGCGGGTCTTTGGGAGGG
>NZ_JAYWCU010000115.1:0-74000 GCF_043780375.1 Emticicia sp.
CCGAAACACTTCCATTACTCGCATGACGAAGGGTTCTTTTATTCAAATAAGTCAGCACATTGGCATTGACTACTACATCAATATCATTAGTTCCCCAAGGAATATAGGCTTTGAAAGGATGAGGATATGCGATGCTAATTGGCAGAAAAAAAATCAAATTATGTAAAGCATTTTTATAAAAATGCCAGTTTTCAAACTCCGCTTCTTGACCAAACCAAGTCATGTATGCTCCCGAATTTCTGAAACCATGAAAAAGATAATTATACCAATGTCTATTTTTACGGTTTTTGTCAAGAAAACTATCAAATGTTGCAAGATTCGCCATTTTCAGCGAATCATTTTTGCCAAAAATCTTTTGATTATACCAAATCGCCAAGTTTCCCAAAGCTGTGTCGTCGGCATCGTTGGCTACATTGGCGGCATTGTTGATAAACCGTCCTTTTAATTTAAAATTTGTTGGTCTATGAACAAATTGCTTGGTTTCTTTTCCCCATTTCAAATCTCGATTAGGTGGAAGTTTCTTCCAAAAATTAAATTGTACTCCTGTTGAATAACTCAAAACCTCAGGAAAAACCTTACGCAGCATAGGCAAAATTTGCTTTTGCGAAGTATCAGCCAAATACATTTCTGCCAAAATATTATGAATACCAGCCATCGTGAAGCAATTAGAATCTCGGTATTTATTGCGACCACCCAAATACAGAAAAGCGGACTTCATTTGCATATATGCCTCCCATTCGCCTGCATATTGTTTGCCTACGATGGTTTCGGTACATTGTTTTTCGGCCAAATATATCAAACTCCCTGCAATAACTTTTTTTAATGAATCAGATGGAATTACCTGAGCCAAAGTGATTTTTGGTAGAAATATTATTAATATTAGAAACCGTATTTTCATAAAAAAAATAGCCCCAATAAAGAGGCTACACAAGAATATTTTTTTGATAAATAATTGATAATCAACCTCTAAAACTCACTCTATTATTGAGGCATTCAATCATTAACTTATCACCATATTGTGATAAACCATCTGTACATCGTCGTCATCTTCGAGTCTTTCAATTAGTTTTTCTACGTCGGCAGCTTCTTCTTCGGTTAATGTTTTAGTGTCGGTTGGCACTCGTTCAAAGTCAGAATTGAGAATTTCGATTCCTTTTTCTTCCAAATATTTTTGCAGCGTTCCGAATGCAGTAAATTCGCCATAAATATTAATTTGATTTGTTTCCTCATCTAAGAAAACCTCTTCTGCTCCAAAATCAATGAGTTCAAACTCTAATTCTTCAATATCTGTTTTGCCATTATTTGCAATCTTGAAAACTGATTTTCGGTCGAAAACAAAATCTAACATTCCCGATGTACCCACAGTTCCACCACATCGGGTAAACGAACTACGAATATTTGCTATCGAACGGTTGGTATTATCGGTAGTACACTCAACCAAAACCGCTATGCCGTGTTGTGCATAGCCTTCGTAAACCATTTCTTTATAGTCTTCTTGGTCTTTCGACGAGGCACGTTTAATCGCATTGTCAACCGTTGCCTTGGGCATATTAGCTGCTTTCGCATTTTGTATCAATGCTCGCAAACGTGAGTTGCTGTCGGGGTCAATTCCTCCCGATTTTACCGCCATGGCAATATCTTTACCAATTCGTGTAAAAGTTCTTGCCATTTGCCCCCATCGCTTCATTTTGCGGGCTTTTCTAAATTCAAACGCTCTTCCCATTATATTTTACTGAAAATGATATTTATAATTTCTTGATGCGAAATTATAAAATATTACTCAAAAATGCACAAAAAATGAAAGAAAAGCCATTAAACTTACTTTGTACGATAAGGCAAATGTTTGGCTACTTGCTCAATCAATTGGCTTGAAAGATGGTGAGGTGTATCCATTTGGTTGTTTGGTCGTTGCGAAAGGGTAGTTGACCAAAGCATTTCGCCACTGGCAGCATCAAATAGCTTCACGTTGGTTTCTACACCATCATTATTTCGATAGACCGGTAACATTTGAGGTGAACGCCTATCTATCTGTGTAATTCTGATTGCTAAATCTCCCGAAATTACTGCATCTACACCCAAAAGTTTGGCAATATCAGCTTTGTTTTGTCGGGCAATATCTTCTAATTTGATGCCATTGTCAGACAAAACTTTATTGGTTCGTGTAAAATCTTGAAATGCAATTTCGTAATGCCCTTTTTGTACTTGACGAGCCACATAAGTAAACATTTCTTTTTGGGCATCTAAACTTGCCTCTCGCTCTTGCTTACTAAATTTGAGATTCGTATTATCAGTGCTTCGGTTACTTGGGTTTTCAAATTGCACATCAAATGGTAGAATAGCGATTCTTTGGTGGGTATTTCTTACTCGGGCGAAGTTTTCAGAAAGAAAATCTTTTGAAGTGGCACAAGCCGATAGCATCACAGCTACCAATACTCCTACGATAAGACTTTTATTTATTCGAATAGTTTTCATTTTATATATTGTTTTGTCAACTGTTAAACGAAATGTAAGTAAACATTTATATGATAATGAAAAATTTAATCTAAACGTTGTATGGAAGTACAGATTTGATAAAACTAAGGGTATAAAAGTATGAGTAAAGGGGTTCAAACCGCTTCCATTGCACCAAGTCTATTCATTGAAGCTTGAATATGTTTTTCTGGAGAATCTAATATTTATATAAACATCGCCTGCACTTCTTCTTTCAAAAATTTTAATGCTTCAGTAGTTGGCTGTTTACTTTCGGTAATAACTTTTTCAAGTATTTTTTTTGATAAATTTAGGGCAGAAGTATCAAGCGAAAGCTCAGATGCAGAAGTGTTTATCAACACTACAACCTCGTTCATTGATTGGCGTATTTTTTCCCAAACTTCATGCGAAATATAGATTTGTTGAGAAAGGTTATGACCAAATTCTTCTCTGATTTCATGCAAGATAACTCGTTGATAGTCAGATGCTTCTATGCCAGATGGGCTTACTCTAAGCAATAAATTATTTGGTGTGATTCGCTCTAAAAACAATGTCATTCGCTCATAAGCTTGTAAACGTAACGGTGTTATGAGTTCATTGTTTTTTTGTTTGAGTTCCAATTGTTTTTGCTCAAACTGTTTTTGTAGAAAAGTCTGAATAGTTAAATACATGCCGTATAAAACGGCAGCGGCTGGAATCAGTATTTTTAATAATTCGGTGATTGATTGCATTTTTTTGTTTTTATATTTCGCAAAAGTAAACCAAGCAAATTTTGCTTCAAAACCGAAGGGAGTTTTTTTTAGTAAGAAGCCAAATCTTATAAATCTTGAAATCGGTCTAATCGTGTCTATCTTTGTAGAAAACATAGAATATGGTCAGTTTTTCGGAAATAGCACGAGTAGAAATTTTGAAATCTTTAAATTCACCTCAAATTCCAGAAGGTTATGCTTTGCGGGTAGGTTTGAAAGGTGGAGCTTGTGCAGCAACCTACCTTTTGGGACTTGATAAAGCGACAGAAAATGATGAATTATACGAAGTTGAAGGTGTAAAAGTGCTGATTGATAAGCGACATTTGATGTACTTAATTGGCGTACAGATTGATTACGCCCAAACTGAAGAAGGCATGGGTTTTACGATTGTGAAAGTATAGCTCATTTATTGTTGTCTTTGGCATGATTTTCGTGTAATCTGGTTTAGCATTTAAAGTAATCAAAAAGGTATTGAAGTTTCTGAAAAAACATATTTTTTTAATTCTTTCCGCAGTATTTTTGGGAATCTCGGCGTTAAACTTTTTTATTTTTGAAAAAGATGCACCAGGTGCTTCGGAACAGCATTATATTTCTTCGATTCGTAACCGAGTCAAAGATGAAATTTTGCGGTCAAAAGCTGAGTTGCTTGATATTGGTACACAGTACCAAAAATCATCGGGAAGTGCTTTTTTGAATTTTGAAACACCCACTGCCTATCCTTATTATATCTTCAGAAACGGACAATTATTATACTGGTCAGACCACCGCTATGTGCCTGATTATCAGGAACTTCCAAAAGCTGAACAAAGTAGGTTGCTAAATGCTGAAAATGGGAAATACATTACCAATACAATTAACTTCAATTATCAAGGAAATAAAGTCGAGATTTTTTCATTAATTAATCTCTACCGTAGGTTTCGAAATGAAAATGATTACCTTAAAAACGGCTATAATAATCAGATTTTTATTACCGAACCAAAGGATATTAGAAATAGTAAAAACAAACAAAAATTTCTAAATATTACTGACGATAAAGGAACCTTTTTGTTTTCAATTATACCTCCCAAGGTCGAAAAAATAAATTCGCCAAATATTCCAACCAACACACTTTTTTTGCTTGCTATTAGTATTTTGTTGTTTGGTGTTTATATTTTAGTTTGGATTAATAGCCTTCGCAAAAAACACCAATTTGGTCGAGCATTCATTTTGTTGATGTTTTATTTGTTTTTTGTTAGGCTTGTAATGCTCGCAAATAGTATTCCGTTTATTTTTTATGAATCAAGTGTTTTTAATCCTAAGTTTTTGACTATAAATGAGTTAGCTCCGTCTTTAGGCGATGTAGTACTTAATTCTTTGGTAGTTTTTATCTTGGTCGGATACTTGGTTCTTCATTTTTACCGTTCAACTCTTTACTACAAATTATTCAAGGCATCGAAGGTAATTCAAACTATCGTTTCGATTCTTTTGGTTGTAGTTACGGTTATCACAACATCTTTTTGTTTTCGCAATCTGTGTAATATTTATGAAAAATCGCAGTTTAGTTTAGACCTTGCCTTGAGCATTTCTTTTTCTTCGTTGAAAGTGGCCACTTTGGTGCTTTATCTTTTAGTTTCTATCATATTTTTCTTATCTACTCATTTATTTATAAGCCTTTTTCTTAGATTCAATAAATTCAAAAAAGACGGGATTTGGAAATGGGTAGTTGGTTCAATCATAGGGCTTGTTTTTGTTGCAATTTTTGACCAGTTTAGATGGATATACATTGTTGTTGAACTCTATTTTTTGATTATTTATCTTAATAAATTTCCTCGTTTTTTTTATAGTTTCAAATACAAAACAACCATGTATTTTTTCACTGGGGCATTTGTTTTCGCCTTAATTGGAATGTACGTGATTCATGCTGAAGAATTGAAAAAAGACTTTTTTGACAAACAAAATTTTGGTAAAAAATACTTAGCAGAAAATGATTTATTGGGGGAAGGTTTGTTTCCAAGGGTTATTCAGACAATCCAACAAGATACGGCAATCAAACAAGCAATTATAAGACAAACTCTTGCTCGTGAACAAACGCAGCAGATTGTTAAGAGCAAACACCTTGATTTATATTTCGACCGCTACGATACTGAAGTGCTGGCTTTTGATAAAAATGGAAACTCACTCGACATCTCAGAAGGCTCACAAAACTTGTCATTTTACGAAAATAATTATCATCAAACCGCTTTTAAAACGACCAATCCTGACGTCTATTTTATAAATGAAGTAGGCAATAATTTTATTAAACAATACCTTGTTTTTATTTCGATTGAAGAAAATGGAGTTTTGTTGGGGAATGTCGTATTAGATTTAAAAATACGAGATGAGTTTGCTCAAAGTGTTTACCCGGAGTTATTATTAGATAAAAAATTTACGCAAACTCCAGATACAAAAAATTATAGTTATGCTATTTTTGATAAAAGTAATCACCTGATTTTTAGTTCGGGAAGCTATAATTATGTACGAAAATTGCCAATGTCGCTGCTATCAGACTCAGCTCTCTACAAAAAAGGTATTCAACTTCATGATTTTATCCATGTGGGAAAAATAGGGCAGAATGGACGTAAAATTGTAATTTCGACAAAGTACCAAGTATGGCGAAATATTTTCTCTAATTTCTCCTTTTTGTTCCTTTTATCAGTACTTTTCATCATTATAATAATGATACTTTATGCCATCAATTATGGTTTTCGGAACATCAATGTTAATTTTTCAACCAAGATTCAACTCTATCTCAATGCAGCATTTTTATCGCCTTTATTATTGGTAATTATCATAACTTTGAGTGTCATTGACTCAACTTTTGTCAGTAATCAAGAAAAAGCATATCTTGATAACACGAAAAATATTACTTCAACGGTTCAGCTTCAACTCGAAAGTTTTATTCAGAAACGCATGAGTCGAGCATTTTTAGAGCAAGAAATCAATGATTTAGCACGTGATACCAAGTTAGATATTAATTTTTATGGACTTGATGGTAAGTTAAATCTAACTACTCGACCTTTGGTTTATGAATATGGTTTGCTCTCTACTTTTATCAATCCAATGGCATATCGCCGTATTTTGGAGGAGAAAGAAAATGAAGTTTTGCTGCCCGAAACGCTCGGAAGTTTGAACTACAAAACAGCGTATATGAGTATCAAAGGACACGATAGTAAACCAATTGGGGTTATTGGAATTCCATTTTTTGATGCAAAACCAACACTTGACCGTCAGGTTACTGATGTAGTTGCTTCTATTTTGAGTATTTTTGCTTGGCTTTTCTTAATTTTATTGATTATTTCATACTTTGCTTCTAACGTGCTTACAAATCCGCTTCGATTGGTTGCCCAGCAATTAAAAAACACTAATTTAGATAAACTGCATGATCGACTTGTGTGGAATTCGGATGATGAAATCGGTATTTTAATGCGAGAATATAACAAAATGTTGAAGAAATTGGAAGAAAGCAAAGTGGCATTGTCGATGAGTGAAAAACAAACGGCTTGGCGAGAAATGGCAAAGCAAGTTGCTCACGAAATCAAAAATCCGCTAACTCCAATGAAATTGTCGATCCAACAATTGCAACGTACTTTGGTTGTCGATAATCCAAAAGCAAAGGAACGCATCGGTAGGGCATTAAACTCCCTTACTGAACAGATTGATAATATCAGCGAAATTGCCAATTCGTTTTCAGAATTTGCTAAAATGCCAGTTCCACGTAATGAAGTTTTTGACCTTGTGCCATTGATTCAAAAATCGGCTGATTTGTATGCTGAAGACGAACGTATTTCGCTCAATGCATATATTAAAGAAAAAGAAGCTTGGGTAGTTGGCGACCGTCAGTTTATGAGCAGGGTTATTACTAACTTGATTATCAATGGAATACAGTCAGTTCCGCCAGATAAACGTGCCATTATTAATCTTCGATTATACCGAAATGAGGACGATAATCTTGCCATTATTGAAATTCAAGATAACGGTTCGGGTATTCCTGAAAACATCCGTCAGCGGGTGTTTATTCCAAATTTTACTACAAAAGTAGGCGGTTCAGGACTTGGGCTGGCAATGGCTCGCCGTGGAGTAGAACACGCAGGAGGAAATATTTGGTTTGAAACCGAAACCGAACGTGGTACAACTTTCTTTATTGATTTGCCACTAGCAATTAGGCAATAGTTTTTTAAACAACCTCTATTTCCATCCATTTATTCGTACCTCCACAAAGCCAACTGGCATTGAAACCATTTTCTTTTAAGAATTTAGCTCCATCTGCCGAGCGTCCACCACCTTTTCCGCAGGCAATAATAATCTGAAAATCCTTGTTAAGATTTTGAATACTTTCTCTCAAATCTGTCAAGGAAATATTTATTGCATTTGGAATGTGGGCATATTCAAATTCTTCTTTCGACCTTACATCAATAATTTGTATTTTTTTATTGCGTTGAAGAGCCAATTTTACTTCTTCTATGTCGATACATTCTTTAACTGTGCTGACTGTTGTAGGCATACGAAATTTTATTATCAATGACGAAATGATTGTAAGTCCACCAATTAAAATAATGGCATATTGTACGCCAAAAATATCGGCCGTAATACCCGAAATAATTGCCCCGAAGGCATAGCCTAAATCTCTCCAAAGTCTAAACGTTCCGATGCTTTCTGCCCGTTGTTTCGGACTTGTAGCTTGGGCAATGGTCGACAAAAAAGTTGGATAAACCAATGCCGTACCCAATCCTAAGATGGTAGAAATGCCGATAAGTACAAAAAAATTATTGCTAAAAGGAATACATATAATAGCAATGCCTTGTAGTAGCATTCCCCAAAATAACATTGTTTTTTTAGAATAAATATCCGACATTTTCCCTGTAAAAAGCTGTCCGATGCCCCAAACCGTAGGATAAATGGCTGTAATGATACCAATATTTTGGGTATTGTATTTCAATGAAATTAGCACAATTGGAAATAATCCCCAAATCATACCATCGTTTAGATTATTGACTAAGCCAGCTTGCGTAACCGAACTCAGCGTTTTGTTTTTAAATGTAGTTTCCAAAAAAACATTTTCCAGTTGTGCCGAATTATCGCTTATACTTTCTTTCTGTACAAAAGCTCTTGTATCTTTTACTAACAAGAGGGTTATCAAAAATCCGATTATCGAGATAAAAATGCCAATATAAAATGGATAGGGTGTTATGCCATATTTATTAGCTACGTAACCCGACAAAAATGCCACGACTCCAACCGAAAAATAACCCGCAAATTCGTTTAGTCCCATGGCAAAACCACGGTCTTTTTCGCCGACCAAATCTATTTTCATTACAACAGTACTACTCCAAGTCAATCCTTGACTTATTCCGAGTAGAATATTTGCCACAATCACCCAATTCCAACTCGTGGCGTTGATCAATATAAATGGAATCGGAATGGCTATTAACCAACCCAAAAGCAATAAATTTTTTCGACCATATTTGTTAGCGAGTTTTCCTGTGAAGTAATTTGTGATTGCTTTTGTGATACCAAAAGCGGTAATAAATGATAAAATGGCGGTTTTGGAAGCCATGCCAAATTGGAGTTCGGCAAATTGCGGAATAATGCTTCGTTCCATGCCAATCATGCCGCCTACAAAAGCGTTGACAATGATTAAAATTGTAAACTGTTGCCAATTTTCTTTCAACCCTAATTGTATATTTTTCATTGTTATCAAGAATATACAACAAAGGTGAGCCAAGCAAAAAACTATTCCTTTAACATTTGATAAATAATCATTTAATGGTAGCTCTAATTCTACTAAGACTTACTTGCGTAATGCCGAGGTAACTGGCAACGTGTTTGAGCGGAATTCGTTGCACAATTTCGGTTTGATTCATCAAAGATAAGTAACGCTCTTCGGCCGAATGAAATTGAATACTTTCGATTCGGTGGATGGTATCTACGTAAGCAGCCTCAAAAATCAAACGAAAAAGACGTTCTATGTTTGGAAACAAATCATAAAGTTTGAAAAGTTGCGTTGCATTGATGGCAATAATTTCGGCATCTTCTAAAATCTGAATAGATTTTTGAGATGGTTTTCCCGTAAAAAGGCTTTCGGCTCGTGCAACAATATTTCCTTCAAAAGCAAAGTATTCGGTAATATCTATTCCGTCTTTGTAGTAATAAATTCGAGCAATACCCGATTTCAAGAAGTAAATTGTCTTACAAGTATGCCCAAGAGGTTGCAAAATCTCATTTTTTTTTACAAAAACAGTTGAACAAACTTCACTCAGAGCCTTTTTTGCATCGTCGGATAGTTGTTGAAATTTGTTGAAATAGTTAAATAATTCTGTCATGGTATGAGATGTCATTTTTCTTATTCCGAATAATTATTCAAAGATTATCAAAGTTTCTCAAAATTTGACATAAAAAAACAGGTCAGCATTACTACCGACCTATTTTTTGTAATTTATCCAAGGTACATCGTTTGACTAAAAATTTTAAACGCTAAATTCATCAAAAATGGTAGTAGTCGTTAGGCAGGCTGCGAAACTTTGGTAAGATAAAAATTTGAAACAGCCAAGATTCCTAAAAGTACCATTGGAGTTACTACCGCCGAAGTGGGGTCTCCACTATTGATATGGGCAATCGTGGCAGATATAAAAGTAATACCAAAGCCGGCATAAGCCCACTCTTTTATTTTTGTTGGAATCTGCGGAATAAGTAACACCAAAGCCCCTAAAATTTTCGCAGAACCTAATTCGGTGCGAAAATAATCTGGAAAGCCCAGATGTTTGAATGCGTCGGCCATTTGAGGATTGGTAAAATAACTGTACGCACTTAAAAGCATCATTGCACCAATAATACTTGTACTTACCCAATAAATAATTTTGTCTTTTTTCATTTTTATTATTTGTTTTGGTTTAATAATGCAAACTTATATATATTTGCTATATAAATGATAGTAATATGCTATTAAATACTACTATCATTGAGGATAGTAACGTAAAAAAATTATGACAGTATCAAATTTTGATGAACTACATAGCCCTGAAGAATGTACAAAAATGATTGTACCAGTAAGGGATGCTTTAGAAATATTGAACGGCAAGTGGAAATTACCAATTATTCTTTCATTATCGTTTGGCACGAAACGATTCAATCAAATTTCGAAAGAAATAAATGGTATCACCGATAAAATGCTATCGAAGGAGTTGAAAGATTTGGAAGTAAACCAGTTGATAACCAGAACGGTACACGATACATTTCCTCCTACGGTTGAGTATGCAATTACTGAACATGGAAAATCACTCGAAAAATTAATTGCTGAACTTCGTAGTTGGGGTATGGTACATCGCAAGAAAATAATTGGTTAATAAAACTATAAAGAGAGGATATGAGTTTTTTCGATATCAATAATGTTTTTTTTGAATTTCTGGGAGTAAAAATGAGCTACCTCGAATTTTATGCAACGCTCACAGGTTTAGTTGCTGTCATTCTTTCTGTTCGAGAAAATGTATGGAGTTGGATACTGGGCTTGGCAAATGTTGTGTTGGCATTTATCATGTTTTATCAGATTCAGCTTTATCCTGATATGTTTTTGCAAATCTTCTTTTTTATTACGAATATTATTGGATTTTGGCAATGGAAATTTCCAAAGAAGCAAGAAGCTAATTTGTATAATGAGTTGAAAATAAGTCAGTTATCATTAAAACAATTTGGACTATTTTCCTTAATTGGGCTTATTTGTACAGCTTTGCTTGGTACATTTGCCAAGAATCTCAGCGAGTTAATTCCTGAAATTTTCAGCAAGCCAAGTGCTTTTCCGTATATGGATTCGTTTACAACGATTATGAGTATTTTTGCTACATTTCTGCTTATTCGCAAGAAAGTTGAGGCTTGGTGGATATGGCTGGCGGTTGATATAATTAGCACTTATATGTATTTTGTGAAAGATGTGAAACTTTATTCGTTGCTTTATGCCGTTTTCTGTGTAATTGCATTGTTCGGAGCAATCAATTGGACGAAGGAATATCGCAAAGCCATGAAATAGATTTTATCAGTACAGTACAGGAATGTTACATGATTTTTTAGGCCTAAAATTGCAGATTGATTTAAGTATTATAAAACCCCTTCAAACCAATGCTCAGTAACGATATTATTCAACACCATAATGAACAATTGAAAGCCGAACACCAATTCAAATTGGCATATTTGACCGAACTTCTCGACCGAAAAGGTGTTGATATTCAGACTATTATTGATAAAATTAAGGCTTTTCAAGTAGCTATTCCGAGTTGGGCTTTGGGTACGGGTGGTACTCGTTTTGGACGTTTTGCGAATGGTGGCGAACCAAGAAACTTAGAAGAAAAAATTGAAGATGTGGGTTTAATTCATCAATTAAATCGCTCGTCCAATTCGATTTCTCTGCATATTCCGTGGGATATTCCATCAGATGCAAATGCCGTTAAACAACTCCTCAAAGCCAATGATTTGACCATTGACTCGGTTAATTCTAATACTTTTCAAGACCAAAAAGACCAGCCTTTTTCGTATAAATTTGGTTCGCTTTCGCATACCAAAAGCGAAGTGCGTGATTTGGCAATCGAACATAATATTCAATGTATTGAATACGGTAAAATGTTGGATTCAAAAGTGCTAACAGTTTGGTTAGCCGATGGTTCAAATTTTCCAGGTCAATCTCACATGAGAAGTGCGTATCAACGTACAAATGATTCATTGTCAAGTATTTATAAATCAATGCCTGATGATTGGACAATGTTGATTGAATACAAACCATATGAGCCACATTTCTACTCAATGGTGATTCCTGATTGGGGAACTTCTTATTCGCTCTGTCAAAATATTGGAAAAAACGCCCAAGTTTTAGTTGATTTAGGACATCATTTGCCAAACACAAACATCGAACAAATTGTTGGACGTTTGATGCACTTTGGTCGTTTGGGTGGTTTCCACTTCAATGGCTCGATGTACGGCGATGACGATTTGACAACAGGAAGCATTAAACCTTACCAATTCTTCTTGATATTCAATGAATTGGTTGATGGGATGCAAGACGCAAGCGTAAAAAATCCGCCATTGGCTTGGATGATTGATGCGAGCCATAACACAAAAGACCCAATCGAAGATTTATTGCAATCGGTAAATGCGATTTTGACAACTTACGCAAAAGCCCTTTTGGTTGATAGAGTAGAATTGGCAGATGCTCAAGAGAACAACGATGTGCTACGTGCCGAAGAATTATTGCGTGATACTTTCTTGACCGATGCAAGAGCATTAGTAGCCGAAGCAAGCCGCCAAGCGGGTGGAGCAATTGACCCAATCGCTACTTTCCGTGGAGGAAAAGTAAGAAGTGGTTTAGTTGATAAAAGAGGCTTTGGTATGGCTACTGGGTTGTAGTTTGTCTTAAAATAATATATGCAAATAGACAATGAAATCATAAGATTTGAAGACAAGTTCTCTTTAAAATTACCAAAATCGTATAAGGACTTTTTATCGACAAATAAAAAGAAGATGGTCAGTTGTACATTTTCAGTACATAAAAGTTATTTTATTAACCATTTTTATCAAATAGAGAATACAGATTTACCTTATACTTTGGAGGAAATCAACGTAAATTTATGGGAAGACCCACATATATTTCCAGCATACTGTATCGCTATTGGAACTGATAGTTTCGGAAACTTCTACTGTATTGATTTAAGTAGTAGTAACTATGGGCAGGTATTTTTCTTTGATACTGAATTTTATGATGAAGAGGATAATAAATTTACAACTATTTGTAAAGCTTTTGAAGAATTCAAAGAACATCTATTCTGACATATTTAATATTAACAAAACGCTGAAAGCGTTAAACTCGAATAGCCCCGATTGAAAAATCGGGGTCAGAGAAAGAAATAGCAAAGCCAACCCTGAAAGGGTTGAACAATTATTGTGGCATATTTAAGTTTAACCCTTTCAGGGTTAGAGATTTATTTGACATATTTTCCCCGATTTTCAATCGGGGCTATTCATGTTAAACACCGTTGGTGTTTCGCTGAAAGTTATAATAAGAGTTTTAGAGCAATTTTAGAACAGAATAAATAACCACTAAAAACCATAAACCTATGTCATTAATAATAGCAGTCTATGTTGCTGACGGAATTGTACTTGCTGGTGATAGCCGACTTACCTTAAATTGGACAGATAAAACACAAACAGGAGAGCAATTTAATTCGATTACAACGTCTGATTCTTACTCAAAAGTATTCTTAATTGCCGAGAAGTTTGGACTTGGAGTATTTGGTGGAGTTTATGTTAATGAAGTTAATATTTGTGGTTTTATTAATCAATTTGTAAAAGAAAATATATTTTCCGATACAACCATTGACCAAATTCCAGAATTGCTAATTGCGTTTTTTGGAGAAAAATTTGATTATCCTGCAACCTATTTTTATTTGGTTGGCTATAAAATGGAAGATGGGGTTTCAGTACCGCATGCGTACTCAATAAATATTGCTAGCAAGGTTTATAATAGGTCAAATTTTGATGGCGAGAAAACCTTTCATGGCACAAATTGGGGAGGAGAAACGGAGGTACTTTCACGACTACTTCTAACAGTCAAAATGCCAAGCGGTGATGATTGGTTAGAATTTGCAAATAATTCAATTCCTTGGAATTTTATGAATTTGCAAGATGCCCTTGATTTTGCGGTCTATGGTGTCAGAACTACTATCGACACAATGAGGTTTCAGCAAAAAGAAAAAACTGTTGGCGGTCCCATTGATGTTTTAGTTGTGAAGCCACATCAGGAACCGATATGGATAAGTAAAAAAGAATTGAATGTTCTTAAATGTTAGCAGTAGAAAATTAAAGGTTTATAAAACTAAATATGAAAATCGGCTTATTTATACCATGCTACGTTGACCAATTTTATCCAAATGTGGGTGTTTCAACTTTGCAGTTACTGGAAAAGTTGGGCGTGGAAGTAGTGTTTCCAATGCAGCAAACTTGCTGTGGACAACCAATGGCGAATGGTGGCTGTGAGCAAGATTCTAAAGGCGTTTACGAACATTTTGTAGATACTTTCTCAGGTTTTGATTACATCGTGACGCCTTCGGGGAGTTGTACTTATCATATCAAAAAGCATTACGATATTATTGAACAAACGCCTGCCGTTCAGAAAGTTAGAAAATCGGTTTATGAACTCGTTGATTTTATAGAAAATGTACTGAAAATTGAAGAAATTCCTATGGAGTTTCCACATAAAGTAGGTTTACATTTGAGTTGTCATGGACAGCGTGGACTTCGCCAAGCCAATGCGTCCGAAATTACGGGCGTGCGAGATGGACAAATTTCAAAATTACTCCGAAAAATGAAAGGCATCGAACTCACCGAATTGGAGCGTAACGATGAGTGTTGTGGTTTTGGTGGAATGTTTTGTGTGACCGAAGAAGCAGTTTCAGCACGCATGGGACAAGACCGAATCGCTGACCATCTTCGCAACGGCACAAAAGTGTTGACAGGTGGAGATGTTTCTTGCTTGATGCACCTTGAGGGCATTATCAAACGCCAAAATGCACCCATAAAAGTTATGCACATTGCCGAAATTTTGAACGGAAATCAACCATGAATCACCAAAATCACCCCGAATTAGCGGAAGCGTTTAATAAAGATTTTGAGCGTACGACTTGGCACGACCAAACCCTTTGGTTTGTACGTCAGAAGCGAGATAAGGCGGTTTATCCGATTCCCGAATTTCAAGATTTACGTACACTTGCTTCCGAAATCAAGGATCATACGCTCAGTAATCTTGATAATTATCTGATAGAATTTGAACAAAATGCCTTGAAAAATGGCGTGAAAGTTCATTGGGCGGCAGATGCTACTGAGCATAACCAAATTGTGATGGATATTATCAAAAAATCTTGCTCTGAGCGAGTAGAAGGACGAAATATCCGAATGGTAAAAAGCAAATCAATGCTTACGGAAGAGTGTCATTTGAATGCTTTTTTGCAAAAAAATAATATTGATGTAGTGGATACTGATTTAGGTGAACGCATTATTCAGTTTCGTAATGAGCCGCCAAGTCATATTGTAATGCCAGCCATTCACCTCAAAAAAGAAGATGTGGGCGAAACTTTCCACGAACATTTGGGTACAGTAAAAGGCGAAAAAGACCCGCAAATCTTGACCGAGGCGGCTCGTCAGCATTTGAGAGAAAAATTTGTAGAGGCCGATGTCGCTCTTACAGGTGTAAATTTTGCCATTGCCGAAACAGGCAGTTTTGTAGTTTGTACCAACGAAGGCAATGCCGATTTGGGTGTAAATTTGGCAAAAGTTCATATTGCTTGCATGGGTATCGAAAAGATTATTCCGAAATTGCATCATTTGTCGGTATATATCAGATTACTTGCCAGGAGTGCTACTGGTCAGCCAATTACATCATATACTTCTCATTTTACAAAGCCCACCGAAGGTAAGGAAATGCACATTGTCATTGTTGATAATGGTCGAACGCAACAATTAGGACGAGCCGATTTTCGTAATTCGTTGAAATGTATTCGTTGCGGAGCTTGCATGAATACTTGTCCAGTTTATCGCCGAAGTGGAGGACACAGCTACGACTTTACAGTGCCAGGCCCAATCGGTGCGATTTTATCGCCAAATATTGATTTACATAAATATAGCAGTTTACCTTTTGCGAGTACGCTTTGCGGTTCGTGTACCGATGTTTGTCCTGTAAAAATTGATATTCATGTACAATTATATAAATGGCGACAAATAGTTGGGAATAATAATGAACTATCAGCCGCCAAAAAATGGGGAATGAAAGGTTTAGCAAAAGTGCTTTCGATGCCAAAAGTTTATGATTTAAGTGGAAAACTGGCTCGTGGAGCATTGCGAATTTTACCGCATGGATTTACTCACAATCAAAGCATGAATCCGTGGGCGAAAGCGAGAGAATTACCCGATGCTCCGAAACAGAGTTTTAAAGAATGGTACGTGAATAACAAATAGCCCCACCCTAAATTCCTCCCAGATAGGAAGGGACTTTAAAGTTGATAATCAAATAGTTATGAGTAGCAGAGAAAAAATATTGTCAAGTATTGCAATCAATAAACCTTCGTTAGCAACATTGCCAAATGTGCCTATTTTTGAAGGTGATGGAAGCATTGAACGATTCAAAACTGTGCTGGAAAGCATTGGAGGAAAAGCGATTGAAATTACCTCGAAAGCCGATTGTCAAGCAGTTATTGATACCTATTACAGTGATTTAAAAAATATTGCCTCTAACATTATCAAAGCAAGTGTTGAAGTAAATCTTTATACGACCAAAGAAGTGTTAGAACAGGTTGATTTAGCAGTAATTCAAGGTGAAATTGGCGTAGCTGAAAATGGTACAATTTGGGTGCCTGAACTAAATATGATGAATCGAGCTTTACCATTTATTACACAACATTTGGTGTTGGTTCTCGACAAAAAAAATATTGTAGCCAATATGCACCAAGCCTACAATAAACTTGAAGGCGTTGGTAGCTACGGCGTTTTTATTGCGGGCCCTTCAAAAACTGCCGACATCGAACAAGCATTGGTGATTGGAGCTCACGGGGCAAGAAGTATGATGGTTTTGATTTATTGAGATTCCTCCGAGCGACGGTCGCCCCAGCCCTTCTCAACGGCTATTGCTCCGATAAGGAGAGGGCAAAAACTGCTGCCTGTCATTGTTTCACTATCCAAATCCTCTTCAAAATATTTCTATATTAACTTCGTGGTTTCTAAGCCAATTATTATGGCTGTGAGATTTGATTTGGCATAATAATTGGCATTTAAAGGTAAAATATGATGATTTATTGAAAGGATTTTCTGACTTTTACGTTAGAATAATAAATAAAAAAACAAAGCCCCTTTAGGGGTGGGATTCGTAATCTTTGGGGTGATATGCAATTTCTTTTTCCGTCTTTTCTTTGGGGTTTGTTGGCAGTTTCTGTGCCTTTAATTATCCATTTATTCAATTTCCGTCGTACCAAACGGGTTTTCTTTACCAACGTTGCTTTCTTGAAAGCCGTCGAAACGCAAACAAGTGCTTTTCGACGAATAAAACAATGGCTCATTTTGGCTGCTCGAATTTTATTCTTGGCGTTCTTAGTTTTTGCTTTTGCTCAACCGTTTTTACCAGCAAAAAACAGCACTAATAATCGTAACTCAGGCCTCGGCGTAAACAGTCTTTACCTCGACAATTCGCTAAGTATGCAAAACACCACTGAAAACAAACGCTACTTAGATTTGGCAATTACGAAAATGGATGAACTGCTTACTGTTTTTCGTCAAACACCTAATATTCAGTTAGTTACCAATGATTTTTCTGGAGAAGACCAAGCCGTAACCAACGGCACAAAAATAAAAGACCGACTTACCTCGGTAGGTTTTTCGTCGAATCCACGTACGCTTGAAAGTGTTTATAAACGACAAAATAGTTTGGCTCAAAAGCATAATGCAAGTGCTAATAATCAACTCTTTTGGTTTTCTGATTTTCAGAAAAGTACCGCAGGAGATTTGAAAAAAATCAAGACCGATACGCTCAATAAGTTGTTTTTAGTGCCAGTGCAAGGCACTAAAAATCAAAATGTTTTTACTGATTCGGTTTGGTTGGCTTCGCCGTTTATCCGTGAAATGCAGAATAATATTCTGTACGTAAAAGTTTATAATTCGGGTAGTGAAGAGGTCGAAAAATTGCCAATCAAATTATTTATTGACAATGCCCAAGCCTCAACGGCTTCGGTTAATATTGCCCCAAATGGGTCGGCAACAGCAACTTTCAACTTCATGGTAAAAGACAAAGGTTTTCATCGTGGAAAAGTTTCGTTCGACGACCAACCAATTACCTTCGACAATGATTATTATTTTGTGTTGAATGCTTCGCCTACAATTCAGGTTTTGCATTTGTACCAAGAACGTAGTGCGGCCGACTATATCGGAAAAGTTTTTGACAATGATAGCCTTTTTAGCTACCGAGCATATAGTGCTACAAATGTAGATGTGGGGCAATTCAAAAACGCCAATCTCATTGTTTTGGAAGGTGTAGAACAAGTTTCAGGAACTTTTAGGGCCAGCCTCGAAGAATTTGTGAGAAATGGCGGAAACTTATTGATTTTTCCTCCTGCACGACCTGACGTTATGGCATACGAACAGTTTTTAGGGGGCTTTGGTATTCAAGGAATCAATAATTTGACTCAGGCTATTTTGCCTCAAAGCCAATTGGCGATTGCTGAACCTAATCGACAAAATCCGTTTTTTATTGACGTTTTTGAACGAACAACTTTACAAGGTGTTGTAAATACGCCGCTAATGCAACCAGCGTGGACGTGGTCGGGCGTGGGTGAAAAAATCTTGACATTCAAAAACTTGCAAAACTTTATTACTTCTACGAAAGCCTCGCAAGGACGCATATATTTGTGTGCTTCGCCATTAGATAAAGCCTACGGAAATTTTGCTGAACATGCTTTTTTTGTACCAACCATGTTTAAAATTGCGTCGATGAGTACCAAACAAGAGCGAGCAGCTTATAATTTTAGTGAAGGAAGCATCACACTCGAACTGCCAAACGGCAAAAAAGATGCAACTTACAAATTGAAAAATGTAAGTACGCCCAATAATAAAATAGAAATTATTCCTATACAACGAATCGTTGGAAATACGCTTGCCTTAGAGCTGCCAAAATCAAGTCAATTGACTGATAATCAGGTACTTGAGTCGGGATATTATGAATTGCAATTAGATGGGAAAACCGAAAAACTATTGGCTTTTAACCACGACAATGAAGAATCAAAAATGGATTTTTACACGCCCGAAGAACTAAGAACATTCTTTGCTGGACAAAAAAATGTCACGATTTTTGATAACTTACTTGATGGTGATTTCGTGAAAACTTTCCAAGAAAGTAACGTCGGTACACCACTTTGGAAATACTGCGTAATGCTCGCCTTAGCTTTCTTATTGGTTGAAATTTTGTTGATTAGGTTTTTGAAGGGGTAGAAGAATGTTGGTACAAGTGTTAAGCGAAGCGTCACATAAAATGTAGTCAGAGACGACAAATCACTATGTGGTACGAGTCTAAAAAAGACTTGCACCAGCGAGCGAGTAAATATATTGTTTATTAACCAAATTTTGGCTGGTTTCGCTAAGAAACAAAACATTGTAAATGAAAAAAATCTTCTTCCTCCTCTTAATTTCAGTAAACATCTTCGCCCAAAACGGCACAGAAATTTATCTATTTGATTTATCAAATTTGGGTGGAAATTTGACTTTATCAAATCCTAAAAATATCACCGATAGGGTAGGGTATGACAATCAGCCGTTTTTTCATCCAACCAAGTCTTTGATTTATTATACTGCCATGAAAGATGGGCAGACAGACATTTGGTCGTATAATTACAAAACAAGCGAACGTTTACAAATAACAAATACCATTGATTCGGAATATTCGCCAACGGTTACGCCCGATAAAAAATACTTGTCTTGCATTGTTCAACGCAAAAGTAATGGAGACCAAGACTTGGTAAAATACAATATCAAAAATCCGCTCGAAACACAAATCATTTTTGAATCTCAGCAAACTGGCAAGATTGGTTATCAGGCTTGGTTAAATTCTAACGAACTCATTACGTTTGTATTGGGTGAGCCACAAACGCTTCATTATCAGAATCTTACCACAAAAAAAGATCTTGTTGTTGCTCCCAATATTGGGCGTTCGTTACACCTTATTCCTAAGCAAAAGACGTTTAGTTTTGTTCAACAAGTTGATAAAAAATGGATAATCCGAGCGTTTAATCCTTCAAAAAACACAATTACTGATATTGCTGAAAGTAACCCAGATTTGGAGCATTATAATACTTGGACAAGCAATGGAATTATTTTAGAAAGTAAAAACACTGAAATTTTGAGCTATGATTCAGTCCAAAAGCAATGGAAATCGGTGATTTTACCCGAAACTTTACCGAGAAAGAAAATAAGTAGAATGGCAATAAAAGGCAATAAAATAGTGATTGTTCTTGACGAGTAACTGATAGCAATTCATGAAAAAGCCCAAGAAATTAAAAAAATCTTGGGCTTTTTTATTTTGTAATAGATATTTTATCTTAAACTCTGATTCAAGGCCTCCAAGGCATCAATACCCGGGCAAAGAACATCTTCTTTGAGGGTATTTAATGGTTGTTTGCTTGTTTGAAGCACATCATGCAAAGCATTGGTATTTGGTTCGATATACACTAAACCTGTCAAGATTTCACCTTTTTCTTTGGCATTTTGTAGAGCAATCATTGCCGAAAGTTTATCTTCTGGATTCCAACCTTGATGCAATTTTTGAAGCTGTAAAGCCGAACCGTCGTGTAAAGTTATTTCTTTTGAATCCTCATAATTTGCCGTGATTTCTTCCATAATTGGTACAAAATCTACGGTAGAAGTTGCTTCAATATGTTCACGTACATAGTCGTAAGATTTTGTAGAACCTACATTATTGTTGAAAGTTACGCAAGGCGAAATCACATCAATAAAAGCAAAACCTGGGTGTTTAATAGCGGCTTTTATCAAAGGAATGAGTTGTGCTTTGTCGCCCGAAAAACTGCGAGCCACAAAAGTTGCACCTAATTCCATGCTCAAAGCAACTAAATCAATGGCGTTGAAAGGATTGACCGAACCTGCTTTACTTTTTGAGCCATTATCAGCCGTTGCCGAATCTTGCCCTTTGGTCAGGCCGTAGCAACCATTGTTCATCACCAAATAAACCATGTTAAGGTTGCGGCGAATGGCATGAACAAATTGCCCCATACCGATTGAGGCAGTATCTCCATCGCCCGAAACTCCAAAGTAAACCAAATCACGATTGGCCAAATACGCACCCGTAGCCACCGAAGGCATACGTCCGTGTACTGAGTTAAATCCGTGAGAATTTCCTAAAAAGTAAGCAGGTGTTTTCGACGAACAGCCAATGCCCGACATCTTGGCAATACGGTGTGGCTCAATGGCCAACTCGAAACATGCTTGGATGATTGCACCACTGATAGAATCGTGTCCACAACCTGCACAGAGCGTTGATAAAGCTCCTTCGTAGTCTTTTTTTGTAAAATCTATTTTATTTTTTGGCAAATCTGGATGCCTAAAGGTCGGACGAACGTATGTCATTTGTTCAGTTTGTTACAAGATTTTTACTAATTTCTTTCACAATTTTATCAGCTGTAATTGGCATTCCGTCATAATTCAAGACACGAATCAATTTTTTAGGATTGATTTCTAATTCATTGATAAGCAACGAACGCATTTGGGCATCACGGTTTTGCTCAATTACAAAAACAACTTCGTGGTCTTCGATGAATTGTTCTACATCTTTATTAAACGGAAAAGCTTTGAGTTGCATTGCATCAAGCACCACGTCTTGTTCACGCAATAAATCAATGGCTTCTTCTGACGAATAAGTTGAAGTTCCGAAGAAAATCACACCCATTGGGCTCATGTTTTTTTGTTGGTAAAAATGTGGTTTCGGCACAAGGTCTTTGGCTGTATCCCATTTTTTCTCCAAACGTTGCATGTTTTTTACATAAACTGCACTGTCTTCGGTATAAACAGCGTATTCATCACGAGAAGTACCACGAGTAAAGTACGAACCTTTGGTTGGGTGGGTGCCTGGGTAAGTTCTATACGGAATTCCATCGCCGTCAGAGTCTAAGTAACGTCCAAAACGCCCCATATTTTCTAAATCTTCGGCAGTATAAACTTTTCCTCGGTCATACATTCTACTTTCATCCCACTCAAAAGGCTCGCTCATGTGGTCGTTCATTCCTAAATCCAAATCTGTTAGCACGATGATTGGGGTTTGTAAACGTTCGGCTAAATCAAAAGCATCGGCTGTCAATTCAAAACAATCTTTTGGGTTGCTTGGAAACAACAAAACATGCTTGGTATCGCCATGAGAAGCATAAGCCGAAATGGTAATATCCGATTGTTGCGTACGTGTTGGCATACCTGTTGAAGGGCCGGTGCGTTGAACATCGATCAAAACTGCGGGAATTTCGGCAAAATAACCTAATCCTAAAAACTCATTCATCAACGAAACTCCCGGCCCACTTGTGGCAGTAAATGACCTCGCACCGTTCCAGTTTGCTCCAATAACCATTCCGATGGCTGCTAATTCATCTTCGGCTTGAACGATGGCAAAGTTTTTCTCGCCCGTTTCTTTGTTAGTACGGAATTTCTTGGCGTATTTTTCAAATTTCTCAACAACAGAAGTCGAAGGCGTAATCGGATACCAAGCGGCAACTGTTGCTCCTGCAAAAACTGCTCCTAAACCACAAGCTCCGTTTCCGTCGAATAAGATTCTTTTGCCGACCAAATCACGTCTTTCTATGCGAATATCAAGTGGATATGCGAAATTTTCTTGTATATATTTAACACCTAATTGCAAAGCTTGCACGTTGGGGGCTACTAATTTTTCTTTTCCTTTAAACTGTTCGGCTAAGAGTTGTTCCAAAACTGCAAATTCAATATCTAAAAGAGCTGATAATGCTCCTACGTATATGATATTTTTGAATAATTGGCGTTGACGAGGGTCAGAATATTGTTCCATGCAAATACCCATCAACGGAATTCCGAGATAAGTTATGTCTTCACGAATGTATTCTTTGTGTAATGGTTTGGTGCTATCATATAGAAAATAACCTCCTGAACGCACATCTTGTATGTCTTTCAACATACTTTGTGGATTGACCGAAACCATCAAATCAATTCCTTCTCGTCGGCCTAAATAGCCTTTTTCACTTATCCTTACCTCATACCATGTTGGTAATCCTTGAATATTAGATGGAAAAATATTTTTAGGCGTAACCGGAATTCCCATCCTAAATATAGCTTTGGCAAACATACTATTTGCACTGGCAGAACCAGTTCCGTTAACGTTGGCAAAGCGTACTACAAAATCATTGACTTTTGTCATATCACTCTATCCCCAAAAAGGGAGTTTTTTATCGTTTATTTTTTTTGTTCTATGCCATAAGCTATATGCTTTAGGCGTTGAAAAATGTATTTTAGAAAGCTTTATAGCTTAATGATTAAAGCATATTGCAAACCTTAATGACTACACCCGTGATGAGCCTTCGTTGTGTTATAAAAAAACTTCTGCATATCCCAAGCAGAGGTTGGGCAACGTTCGGCACATAAACCACAGTGCAAACAAACATCTTCATCTTTCACCATCACTCGACCAGTCGCCGCTAAGGTATTTGACACCAAAAGGTCTTGGTCTAAGCGTAAAGATGGAGCCAACAAACGAGTACGAAGGTCTTCTTCAGTGCCATTTGTTGTAAATGTAATACACGATGTTGGACAAACATCCATACACGCATCGCACTCAATACAAAGATTTTCGGTGAAAACAGTTTGCACATCGCAGTTGAGACAACGTTCAGCTTCTTTGAAACCCACTAATTTATCAAAACCAAGCTCAACTTCTTTTTTACGGTCTTTGAGGGTCAGAGATTTATCATTTTGTGGTACGACAAAACGATTATCGTCTGCCACAATGCTATCGTAGCTCCATTCGTGGATGCCCATTTTTTGAGAAACCAAATTTGTAAATGGATTAGGACGCACATCAAGCGATTTTCTATTACAATACAAATCTATTGAAACAGCAGCCGAGTGACCTTGTGCTACGGCAGTAATTACATTTTTAGGGCCAAGAGCAGCATCACCACCAAAGAAAACTTTCTCGTTGGTTGATTGGAAAGTAAGACTATTTACAGAGGGCATTTCCCATTTATCAAACTCGATTCCTAAATCACGCTCAATCCACGGAAAATAATTTTCTTGCCCAATCGCTACCAAAACATCATCAGCTTCGATGAAAACGTGCGGTTCGTTCATAGAAACGAGTGAACGCTTACCTTTTTCGTCATAAATAGCATGAACTTTCTCGAAAGTCATTCCTTTTAATTGACCATTTTCTGCAACAAATGAGATAGGCACATGATTGTCCAAAATCGGAATATCTTCGTGCATGGCATCTTCTTTTTCCCAAGGTGAAGCACGCATTTCAGAAAACGGACTACGTACAACTACTCTTACTTCTTCGCCACCCAAACGACGAGAAGTACGGCAGCAGTCCATTGCAGTATTTCCACCACCCAAAACGATAACTTTTTTACCGATTTTGGCTGTATGCTCAAAAGCAACACTTGCGAGCCATTCGATACCAACGTGAATATTGGCAGCACCTTCGACACGGCCTGGGAGATTCGATAAATCACGTCCACGAGGAGCTCCAGTTCCTACAAAAACAGCATCATAATTTTCATCCAAAACTTTTTTCAAACTCGAAACATAAGTTTTGAAATGTTTGTGAATGCCCATATCGAGAATATTATTCACTTCTTCGTCTAAAACTGTTTCGGGTAAACGGAAAGATGGAATTTGACTACGCATCATACCGCCACCTTTGATTTGCTCATCAAAAATATGGATTTCGTAGCCCAAAGGAGCTAAATCACGAGCAACAGTAAGCGACGCAGGCCCAGCACCAATCAATGCAATACGTTTTCCATTACCTTTTTCGGGAGCTTTCGGAAGTAAATGTTTAATATCACCTTTGTTGTCGGCGGCTACTCGTTTGAGGCGACAAATGGCCACAGGCTCTTCGTCCACACGACCACGGCGGCAAGCTGGTTCGCAGGGTCTATCGCAAGTACGACCTAAAACGCCAGGAAAAACATTTGATTCCCAGTTGACCATATATGCTTCCGTATATTTTTCGGCTGCAATGAGTCTGATATACTCAGGTACGGGCGTATGAGCAGGGCAAGCATACTGACAATCTACGACCTTATGATAATATTCGGGGTCGTGTACATTAGTTGGTTCCAATGGATGAATAGTTTTAAATTGAAATCGTAGGTAAAACTACTTAATTTTAAAAAGCAACACCAAATAATGTTTTGTAAAACATTAATAATGGCAATGATTATATGATTTTTTGTTAATTTAATACAAGTTCTACATCTGCTTCAACTCACTTACCAATTTTGATAAAACTCCTTTGGCATCGCCAAAAAGCATACTTGTTTTTGGTTGGTAAAAAAGAAGGTTGTCAATTCCTGCATAACCAGCATTCATGCTTCTCTTATTGACGATGATATTTTTGGCATTTTCTACATCCAAAATTGGCATGCCGAAAATGGGTGAAGATGGGTCAGTCTTGGCGGCTGGATTTACCACGTCATTTGCTCCGACAACTAAAACTACGTCAGTATTGGCAAATTGAGGGTTTATCTCTTCCATTTCAATCAATTTATCGTAGGAAACATTACTTTCTGCCAAAAGTACATTCATGTGGCCCGGCATTCGACCCGCTACGGGATGAATGGCATAAACTACTTCAACGCCACGTTCTTCCAATAGAAGTTCTAATTCATGAATCACGTGTTGGGCTTGAGCAACGGCCAATCCATAACCTGGTACAATGACTACTTTTTTGGCATAATTCATCAATATAGCTGTATCTGAAATAGAAATATCTTTGATACTGCCATTTATATCTGCTACTGCACCTGTGGAAGCCCCACCACCAAATGCTCCGAAAATTACGTTACTCAATGGGCGATTCATAGCTTTGCACATCGCTAAAGTCAATATTGTTCCTGCCGAACCAACCAAAATTCCACCCGTAAGCATGACTTGGTTTTGGTATAAAAAACCACCAAAAGCGGCTGCTAAACCAGTAAATGAATTGAGTAAAGAAATAACCACGGGCATATCGGCTCCACCAATCGGAATAACAAACAAAACACCGTAAATCAAGGCAAAAATAAATAGTAAAACTACTAAAAAAAGATGTTCAGGTTGTGCGTAAACAATATATGCTCCGAATAAAATGAGGGCAATCATTACGACCGTATTCAGAATATTGTACGAAGGAATTCTGATTGGTTTTTTCATTGTTTCATTGAGTTTCAGGAAAGCAATTACGCTTCCGCTGAATGAAACCGAACCAATGATAAGACCTGCAATAATTGTTGATAAAGCACCAATTTTGCCCAAGTTATGTTCATATTCCATTAAACCAATGATGGCGGCACAAGCCCCACCCATTCCGTTGAAAAGCGAAACTAATTCGGGCATTTTGGTCATTTGTACTCGACTTGCAGTAAGCCAACCAGCCACAGTTCCAACTACAATTGCTGCTAAAATCAAAATGATTTTGATTGGCTCACGAGTGGTATAACCATCTGCATGATTGTACAACATGATAGTGCCTACAATTGCCAAAGCCATACCAAAAGCTGCGTAGAGATTGCCTTTACGAGCCGTATCAGGATGACTCAACATCTTTAAACCAAGCACAAAAGTTACCGACGCAATTAAATAAATAATATCAAGAATATATTTTACTTCCATGAGGTCTATTTTTTCTTTTTAAACATTTCTAACATTCTATCAGTAACCGCAAAGCCACCGACTACATTAAGCGTGCCAAACACAACTGCCACGAAACCAAGAGCCAACGCCAAAATGTTTTCGGCTGGAGTATTGAGCATGACAATAATTGCTCCTACAATCACAACGCCGTGAATGGCATTTGCTCCACTCATAAGGGGTGTATGCAGTACGGCAGGTACTTTTCCTATAACTTCAACGCCTACGAAAATAGACAATATGATGATGTATATCATCTGAATATTTTCGCCGAGGAAGCCAACAATTTCGTTTAACATAATCTGAATTTACGATTTACGATTTTTGATTTACTATTTTTTTTGGTCGATGAAATTATGATTACGATTTTGAAACATAAAGATTTACCTGTTTTTAATCGAAAATTTTAGCAATTAGCAAATTTTTCCTTCATGCACAATCAGCGAACCTTTGGTAATTTCTTCTTCCATTTCCCATTTAAAACCTTCTTTTGTTGCCAAATGGAGTAAGAAAGTGGAAATATTTTTGGCATAAAGTTCGCTGGCGTTGAGTGGAAGCATTGAAGGAATATTTGCTTCTCCAACAATGGTTACACCGTGCTTTTCTACGGTTTTTCCAAATTCGCTGCAAGCACAATTTCCTCCTTGTTCAACAGCCATATCAACTATTACTGAACCCAATTTCATGTTTTTTACGACATCTTCAGGAATCAGCATTGGAGCTTTTTTTCCTGGAATCAAGGCCGTTGTGATTACCAAATCTGCTTCACAAATATGTTTGGCAATAACTTCTTGTTGCTTTTTCAAAAACTCCTCCGAAACACCTTTCACATAACCGCCCTCAATTTTTATAGAATTATCGCCTTTAACTTCGATAAACTTTCCACCCAACGATTCTACTTGTTCTTTGGTTTCAGGGCGAATGTCGCTTACCTCAACTACCGCACCGAGGCGTTTTGCGGTTGCAATGGCTTGTAAACCTGCTACGCCAGCACCCATAACAACAACTTTTGCAGGTTTTATTGTACCGGCGGCTGTCATTAATAGAGGAAAAATTTTGCCCAGATGATACGCACCAATAATGACTGATTTATAACCAGCCAAATTTGCTTGCGAACTCAAAGCATCCATTTTTTGGGCACGTGAAATACGAGGAATGGCATCAACCGAAAATGCCGAAATACCTTGCGTTGCACAAGCATCAACCATGTCACGATTGGTAGAGGCATACATGAATGAAATGGCAATTGCCTTTTTTTTCATGAAGCTAATTTCATCAATAGTGAGAGGGTTTACTTTCAAAACTACATCGGCAGAGGCGAGCAAAGCAGATTTATCATTTTGGATAATTGCTCCCACAGCAGTGTAGGCAGCATCTTCAAAAAAAGAGGAGATTCCAGCATCCTTTTCTACGTTACATTCAAATCCTGCGTGGATAAGTTGTTTACATACTTCGGGGGAAAGTGCAACTCGGCGTTCAAATGGTTTGGTTTCCTTAATTATAGCTAATTTCACAGTATCAATAAACTTATTTTTTAGTGGCACGAATGTAGAAAATATTCAATTATTTATCAATTTATTTATAAATTAATTTAAAAAGTAAACATGAATAGTAAATATTATTCGTGTTTGGGGTACAATTGGTGACATAAATGAAGGGCATTACTGCTTAACCTTGATACAAGGATGTTTAATGTTATAAAAATCAGATTTTCATTTTCTAATTTTCAATGCCGATTTTTGACTTTTCGTACTAAATATTTTGTTTTTGAAGATGAAAATATGATGCTTTACTTAAAATAACCATTAGACTTGTTGCACTGGGAGTTTCGATTTATAAAAAAAGGCTATTTTTGATTGACAAAGGAAATTTGAAATGGGCTAATTACCTCTATTCTTATAATAATAAAGGAATTGTTCGTGAACGATTATGGATAAGTACAAAGTCGGGCGAAGTGAGAACTTGTACCTCCTGTCATTGCGAAAGTACCTTAAATCAAGCTGGGCAAACTTCGCCAACTAATGCACCGCAAGCATTGACAACCTTGTTAAATCATGTAAAAATCATTGACAGTGATGGTATAAAAGATATTTATGATGCTTTTCCTAATGATGCTGCTACAACGATTAGTACTCAAAATGGCATTCCAACAAGAGTTTTTGCTGGAACAACCGTAACTTTTAACGGTGGAAGTTCGGTAACATTACAAACGGGTTTTGAAGCTCAAAATGGCAGTGTTTTTAAGGCTTATATTGGTGGTTGTGGGTATTAAAAAGATTCAGGTTCGTAATCAAGAGGCAAAAATTCTCCCATTTTTTCATAGCCCCATCTTCCTTCAAACAAAACAGCCAATGGATTTACTAAATGCCCATTTGGTTCAATTAGCGTATGAGGCTCTAAAAGAGTCAGAATAGATTCTTGTGAAGCATCTTTTTTTCCTAAATCGGCAAATTGAGGCTCTTCAAACTCTCTGTCGAAATATATATACAAGTATTGCTCAAAATTTAGATAAGGTTGTTGCTCTCGTACTTCAAAAATGCAATTTTCGTCTAAGGGTAATCTCCGTAAATACTGTACGTAGGAAGCACTTTTAGAATTCGGCACTTTGTGAAGCCAAAAATCTGCTCCTAATATTATATCTGTCGAATCTATTTCTTTTTTTGCTTTGGATGCATACTGAAGAATATTTCCCAAACTATCTTTTAGTTCGGGAATTACAGGAACCATAAAAAAACGTTTTTCCTCTTTAAGTAAGGTATAAGCTGTAAATCCAGCATTAGATAAATTATGGTTTATAAGCGACTTGAAAAAATGCTGTGAAGAACCAAAATAGGCTTTTTCTCTATTTTCATACCAAGTTTTCTGTCTCTTTTCATTTTTAGTTGTCATTTCTTGAAAGAATGGATAACCATAAAACGAAACATAGTGCTTTTGGAAATTATACTTAAATTCTTCTAAATCGTATTTGATTGTATATCCCAACGCCTTATTTTCTATTTCCAGAGGTTCATCTGCATTGATGGTTAGCTCTGTACCATTATCACTCATCGAAAACCAAAGAACTTTTGGGTTTTTCAAGATGCATGATTCCGAAAACTCAGTTTTTCCAATAAAATGCTCTTTAAATAATGGATAATATTTCTCAAAACCATTCCTCAATCTTTTAATCGTTATGCCTTGTAAAGCAATTGCATCGGGCGTTAATAGTATTAGTAATGGTTTTTTGAGCGTATCTGCCTTGATTTTAATAGAAAGTGTTTCGTAACCAATAAAACTAACGACCAAATCTTGTACGCCAGCAGGTACATTCGTAAGTTTAAATCTTCCTTTGTCATCTGTTTGTTGGCCTTTAGTGGTATTGCTAATAAACACATTTGCAAAGATTAAGGGTTTTCTATCATCATTTCCTATTACTCTGCCTTCAATATTTCTTTGGCAAAATACTGATAATGGACAACAAAAATAAATAAATATAATTTGCCTAAAACACATACTAAATCAATAAAATCGGACAAGAATTCTAATTATCCTACAAGTTAATCATTATTTAATTATACCTTTTGCAGTATTAGATTAAAATTACGAATACCAGATTTTCCTAAAATAATAGACTATTAAAAATTTCATTGTTTGATATTATTAAAGTTTTTCACAAATTGCTATAAAATCTAAAATCATGGAAGAACAAAGAAAAATTACTAAAAAGTATTCAAATGGTGAGGTTACAGTTGTTTGGCAGCCGCATTTGTGTATTCATTCTACAATATGTTTTCGAGGGTTACCCAATGTTTTTGACCCTCGTAAACGACCATGGATTACACCAGAAAATGCTGATAGCGAGGTAATTATGAAGCAAATTGATAGCTGCCCATCGGGAGCTTTAACTTATATGAGAGCTAATATAGATCAAGAAAACGCCATAATTGACAACGAAACAATAGTAGAAACAACTCAAAATGGGCCATTATTGGTTTATGGCAATATTTCTATCAAAGATTCGTCAGGAAACCTTACAAAAAAACACAAGGTTACTGCCTTGTGTCGTTGTGGTGCTTCCAAAAACAAACCTTTCTGTGATGGGTCACACCTGAATGTTAATTTCGAAGGATAATTAATTTCCCCATTTTGTATTTATATAAAAAGCGTAGGATTTATGAAGTCCTACGCTTTTTATATGATCTTTGAACTTGCTGTCCATTGACTTTCTATAAGGCTAATTTCTCTTCGGCGAGTTTCCTTTTTTCCTCTCTTGCCGAAATAAAAATACTTACTTCGTACAAAATATATAACGGAATCGCAACCAATATCTGACTTGTTACATCAGGTGATGGCGTGATGACTGCCGCTACAACCAAAATAACCACAATGGCATGTTTGCGATAAGTACGCATGAACTGTGGCCCAATTACACCAATTTTTGTTAAAACAAAAATTGCAACTGGTAACTGAAACGCTATGCCACAAGCAAGGGTGAGCGTTGCTAAAAGCGATATATAAGAACCAATATCAAACTGATTTTCGATACTTTTACTAATCTGGAAATTAACTAAAAAGTTTATTGCCATAGGCGAAACAATGTAATAACCAAAAAAGACTCCCGAGAAGAACAATAAAGTTACATAAAATACTGCTCCTCGAGCCGATTTGCTTTCAGTTGGCTTCAAGCCGGGTTTCACGAACCGCCATATTTCCCAAAAAACATAAGGAAACGCAAACACCAAACCAATGATAGCTGCCGAAGTAAAGGCCATTACAAATTGCCCCGAAACCTCTCGGCTCATTAGGCTGAACTGCAATTTTTCTACGCAAAGTCCAGGGGAGTGAACAATTTCTCCCAATTTGCACAACATCCGATAAGTCCAAAAATCGGTTTTTGATGGACCTAAAATGACATTTTCATAAATTTCTTCGATATAAATAAAAGCAAAAATCATAAAGAAAACAATTGCTCCTGCCGCACGAATCAAGTGCCAACGTAGTTCTTCGAGATGGTCAAGAAATCCCATTTCTTTACCTTCTGATTCCTTCTCGTCGTCGTCGTAATCAAAATAGGGTGTTTGGTCTAAAGACATTTTTATAGTTATGAAGAATATATAATGTTGTTGGTAAAATAGCTTTTTTGCCAACAACACTAAAATTTATTTTTTTGTCGAATCAGCAGCTACTTTTACTTTACCTGATTTTTTATCATCAGCGTATTTTTTATTCAATCCTTCTAACACAGACTTTGTAATATCCAAATCTTCTTTGGCATATAGCACACCGCCACCTTTCGAGTAGCCAATTACCATGTCAAATTTATCACCCGCATTGAATTCTTTCAAGTACGCTTGAATATTATTCAAAATATCTTCTGTTTTCTTGGCATCTTCTTTAGCTAAATCTTGTGCAGACTTATCACGGAATGCCATGATTGCTTGTTCTTCTTGTTGCAGCTGAGCTTGAGCAGTTTGACCTTGCTCTTGCGTCATACCGCCTTGCTGAACTTTTTGTTGGAAGAAAGTAACTTTATTTTGAAAGTTTTTAGCTTTGTTAGAAATATCAGTTTCTAAACGAAAACGTTTGTTTTCAGAAGATTTTACTACATCTTTATAATAATCATATTGATTTAATAACGTATCGGTATTAACATAAACAATACGACCAGCAACTTGCTTGCCCGATGTCGAAGTCGTGGCTGATTTATCACAACCCCAAATAATTACTGAAAGTAAAAGAACTACAATTGAAAGATTTTTCATGCGAAAATGAATTATTGAATAAGCTATGGTGAGAATTACTTTAAACATTCGCACTTGAAAGCTATTCTTTAGCGTTTTTTTAGAATTTTTTGAAAAAATTAGAGTGCAAATATAAAAGAATCCCTCCGAAAAGGAGGGATTTATATAGGTTTTATTTGAGTAATTGTCTAAAATGATAGCCAGCTGTAGCCGAAAGCCCTGCTACTTGTGAACCAATGATAGCCATGATAACAAAAAAAGTAATAGTTAATGGCATATTTTTTAGAAATTTAAGACTTTCGGCAAATAAACTTCCGATTTTTTCGAGCATAATTCCGCCAGTAGTCATATTGAGGTAAGTGGCATAAACTATCCAAATCGTGGCGATAGCACAAGCTGCTGCCACATAAGCTCCTTTTCCAGATTCAGATCGCCAAGCACCCACAGCAAACGAAATAGGAGCAATTATCCACCAAGGGAAAAAGCATTGTGCAATAGCACTGACTATTAGTATGATTATATAATTCATCTTATTTTTATTCTGAGTTTTTTAGGTAGAACTAAATTGTTATTTTTTTGAAATCTTCATTGTTGCCAAAACTTTACTGCTTTTTTCGTCTTTCGATTTCATAAAAAACAGTTCGTTTAATTCACCTTTTGCCCATTTATCTATCATATTGTCATAAAATGGACTTGATGGATTGCCCGACTGACCACCGGGATATAGCCCATAAGCCTTTGGCCAGCCTTTATCGAGCTGTACAATCATTCTCCAAGATGGCCCGTTTTGTTCAGTTGTAGCATTAACAATGCCAGCACCGCCACCATTAGGAATATCTTGTCGTCCAAAACCTGAAAGTCTGCCCAAGTGATTAATATCAGTGCTTTTTACATTTGTCCAAGCCCAAGTTGTTGCGTTCATTGGCCCAAGTTTCGCTCTCAAAGAATCAATAGTTGCCTTGAAACTATTTTTTATAATGTCTTGCATCGTTTCTTGTTTATCTTTGGTTGTTATATTATCAAACCATTTGGCCGTTGGTTGTTTTTCTATCATTACCCAAGTACGGTCACGGGCTGGGTAAAGCATGGGCGATTTGTCGCCTTGAGGCGAAAATTCATCATTCCAAATAGCAAACCGAAGTTCACGTACCCAACGTTCATAAATTGTTGCACCGATTTCGGTAGGGTCGTTTTTTAAATTCCATTTTGCCAAAACTTGGTAAGCAGAATTGGCTTTGTTTGACGAATCGGTATTTAAAATTGTCATTAATAGAGGCAAAACTCTACGAGCTTCTACATTAAAATTGTCATTTTGCATCAACCGTAAACTATCAACAGTGGCTTTTTCCATTTTGGTCAACCGCTCGTTGATACGAATAGCTCGCTCGCTCGGAGCAAATTTCCAACCCAAATAATAAGGATATGTGGGGTCGGTAGAAAACTGGTTCGCCGAACTCACAAACCCCCTAACAGGATTTTTTACGATTGGGTTTTGGTCTGCTGGAATCCAACCTTGCCAATCGTGGGCAGGATTTGAGCCATCCATGATAAATTTACCTTGTTCTTTCCATTTCAGAGGCAACTTTCCGTTTGGCGTAATCGCAATGTCATTTTGATTACTGGCAAAAATAAAATTTTGAGCAGGAGCAATGTAATAAGTGAGAGCTTTGCGGTAATCATCATAGTTTTTTGCTCGATTGAGGTAATAAAAAGCCATTAAATCAGTACCTTCTGCTTCATTAGCAACCCAACGCATGGCATGACCGACTAGGGCATTTTTGCCATAATTTTTCTCAGAAGCTACATTATAAACAATTGGACCGTGATGCGTGCTGTACACAGTGTCTTTCAAAGACTCTTTTTTGCCTTTTATGACAAATTCTTCCACACGCATCGTTGTTGGTTTCCATGCACCATTGTACCAATATTCTTTTTTGGTTTTATCTTTAAATTTTATTTGATAAAAATCCATGACATCGGAGCCAACGTTAGTTACGCCCCAAGCTACGTCTTTATTAAATCCAATAACCACTCCTGGTGCTCCAGGCAAACATGCACCATACACATTCATGGTTGGTGTGCATAATTGCATTTGGTACCAAATTGAAGGCAATGTTAATTGCAAATGAGGGTCATTTTCTAAAATTGGCAAACCTGTTGCCGATTTCTCACCTCCCACAGCCCAGTTATTACTGCCAATTTCGGGCGAAGGTGAAGGAATGCGGAATGCCGCCCGATCAAAAGCCAGTGCATCGCTCGAAGCTTTTGCAGCAATTTCAGTAGGAACTGGCGGCACAGGCAAAGGTGTAAAATCCCATTTTGTACCCTCAGGAATAATCGGCGATTCGTTGGTAGGATAATCAGGATACAAATCATTCACCACATCAATGCCATATTTTGCTAAAATATTACTCATTCGGTAGTCATCACTACCGCCATTGAGAACGTTTCGCATATTCATCATCATCAAAATTGTTTTGTATGGCGACCATTCTTCCGGCTTATATCCTATGATTTTATACTCAACAGGAAGATCTTTATACTTCAATTGTTTGATATAAGCATTGACCCCAGCCGCATAAGAATTGAGCACATCATTAAAAATTGCATTTTTTCGGCCATTTTCATACACTTTTTTAGCAGCATTGGCCATACCTATTCGGCGGTTATAGCGGTCAAGTTCCAAGGCACGCTCGCCAACAATTTCGCTAAGTCGGCCTGAAGCAGCTAATATATAAAACTCCATTTGCCACAAGCGGTCACGGGCAACGAGATAGCCTTGAGCAAAATACAAGTCATTGTCATTTTTGGCAAAAATATGAGGTACACGGTTATCGTCGAAAACGACATCGACCTCATCTTTTACACCGTTTAATTTTAAATGAGTAGGAGGTAAGGCAAGTTTTGCTTCGCCATTTTGCCAAAAACCTTCAAAAGGGCTAAACAATTGCCCAAGTGCGGGGGTCGCTCCCATAGGTCGGCTTAAGAAATAAGTCAAGCCAACAGCAGCTATTAGACTCAAAATAAATTTTACAAATTTCATTAGTTTTGGGTTAGATGTTTGAAGTATTATTGTTGCGAAAGTAGAAAAAAAGAATGAATATTTTACTTTCTTGTGAGTTTTTAGGACTTTTTTGTGAAAATTTAATGTTGTTACTGAAAAATAATATAAAGAATGAATAAAATACTTTTTTTGATTTTACTTATGTTTTCTTCGAAAGTTATGCACGCCCAAATACAAAGTAAATCTTTTGATAGTTTACTTCACATAATGGTCACAAAAGCAGTTCCGACTGTTGGTTGTGAAGACCTAAAGAAAATGAAAAATGTAGTGTTACTTGATACCCGTGAAAGGAGAGAATATGAAGTAAGTCATTTGAAAAATGCCCAATGGGTAGGTTTCGAGAAATTTGATTTGAAAAATGTAGCCACTATTCCAAAAGATGCTAATATTGTAGTTTACTGTTCGATTGGCGTACGAAGTGGCAAAATTGGCGAAAAACTCATGCAAGCAGGCTTTACGAATGTCCATAATTTTTATGGAAGTATTTTTGAATGGGTCAATCAGGGAAACCCAGTTTACGACATGGCAGGCAAACAAACTAACAAAATTCACGGCTACAACTGGAAGTGGGGCATTTGGTGCAATAAGTGCGAGAAGGTTTATGAGTGAAAAGTTATTCCACAAAAAATCCCCAACGTTTTTCAACATTGGGGGTTTTCTTATTTTCAGAGCTTAAAATTAAGCCTCTACTTCTGGAGTAACTGCCGTTTCTGCAACTGGAGCTATAACTTCTTCAACAACTGCCTCTTCTGCTGCGGCCTCTTCAATTGCTGCAACTACTGCTGCCGCTGCTGGAGTAGCTTTTGCTGCTGCTTTTGCTTCACGAGCCTCACGTGCTTCATCAACAGCACGTTTTGCATCCTCTTCTTCTTGCAATGCTGCGTTGTCTTTATCAACTTTACGCTCCATCAAGCCTTCTTCGATTGCTTTTCCTAATGCCAAAGTAATCAACGATACTGATTTGTAAGCATCATCATTTGCTGGAATTGGATACTCAACTTTTTCAGGATTTGAGTTTGTATCGCACATCGCAATTACTGGAATACCTAAACGGTGTGCTTCCGATACTGCAAGGTGTTCACGCTTTACGTCCACAACAAACAAGGCTGCTGGAAGTCTCGACAAATCTGCTACACCGCCCAACAATCTTTCTAACTTGATACGCTCACGGTCTAATGTCAAACGCTCACGTTTTGCAATGTTTTTTGCAGTCGATTCGTCTTTCAACATACGTTCAACAGTTTGCAATTTTTTCAAAGATTTTTTGATTGTTGCAAAGTTTGTAAGCATACCACCTAACCAACGCTCTGTAACGTAAGGCATTTTCAAGCGACGTGCTTCTTCAGCAACGATTTCTTGAGCTTGCTTCTTAGTAGCTACAAACATGATTTTACGTCCTGAACGAACGATTCCTTTTACAACTTCTTGAGCGTCTTCTAAACAAGCAAGTGTTTTATTAAGGTCAATGATATGGATACCGTTTTTCTCCATGAAGATATACGGTGCCATTTTAGGATCCCATTTGCGGGTAAGGTGACCGAAGTGTACACCAGCATCCAATAACTCTTTGTATTCTAATTGTGCCATTTGACTAAAAATTAGTAAAGATGTAAATAAAAATTAAACTACGCAGCACAGCACACCGGACACGATAAGTGCTGTCTGGACTATAATGGATTTACGAATTACGAGGTAAGATTTACGAATAAGAAACTCGTAAATTGTAATCGCAACGATTACCGTTCGTAATTCGTAAATAATATTAACGTTTCGAGAATTGGAATTTCTTACGTGCTTTCTTACGACCTGGTTTTTTACGTTCAACCATACGTGCATCACGAGTTAGGAATCCTTCTTTTTTCAACGCTGGACGATTTTCTGCATTTGCTTCACACAAAGCACGAGAAACTGCCATACGAATAGCTTCCGCTTGTCCAGCAATTCCACCACCGTTTACATTGATTTTTAAATCGTATTGACCAGCCGTACTTGTTGTAGTAAAGGGTTGGTTCAAGATAATTTGGAGAATTTCTGAAGGAAAATAGTCCTTCAATCCTTTTCCATTTATAGAAACTTCACCATTGCCTTGTTTCATATAGATACGGGCTACGGCTGTTTTTCTTCTACCTACTGCGTTGATAACTTGCATTTGTATATAGAATTTGAAAATATTCTGAATTAATAAAGAATTGTTTTCAGTTAGTAAGCTACGAGCATTTGAGTTAAAGAGATTTTAGAAATCTCATGTCTCATATCTCATATCTCAATATCTGAGAATTAAAGTTCAATCGTTTTTGGAGACTGAGCTGCATGAGGATGATTTGGACCTACGTAAACATACAAATTTGTATATAAACGACGTCCCAAAATTCCTTTAGGCAACATACCTTTTACGGCCATTTCTACCACACGACGACCATCTTTTGCCATCAACTCACGTGGAGTAGCAAAACGTTGTCCACCAGGGTGTCCTGTATGACGGGTATAAACTTTGTCAGTCATTTTCTTTCCTGTCAAACGGATTTTTTCAGCGTTGATAACAATTACGTTATCACCACAATCCACATGAGGGGTAAAGTTTGTTTTGGTTTTGCCACGAATCACATTTGCGATTTGGCTACACAAACGACCTAAAATTTTGTCGGTAGCATCAATAACTACCCATTCCTTATTAACGGTTTCGCTATTAGCAGAAATCGTTTTGTAACTTAGATGCTTCACAGTTTTAAATTTTTAAATGTTTGTACGTCGAAGCGTTGGCACGCCGCAACGTTTGAAAAAAGCGATTGTCATTAAGTTTCAATCTTCGTCCCCAAAAACTATAACTGAGTTTTAATGACTTTTTTCGAGAAGTTATGAGGTGTTGAAACAACACTTGGCTTACTCCGGAAACAGCTCGCCTCCCTAACTTGCAACCTCCCTCGAACAAACGGGCTACGCTACGAGGGGTATATTTTGGGGCTGCAAAATTATAAATTTCTTTTGATAAAAGCAAAATCTTGCGAATTAATTTAATGTAAGTTAGTTGATATGAAGATAAGGACGTAATTTTGTAGCTACTAACCTAAGTTTATGATGTCTAAAAAAAATTGTTAGACTTAAATCTACTCTCAAATGATGAAAAAATATTATTTGTTATCGTTTTTCATTTCATTGTCCCAAATTTTGGTTGCTCAATGGAAAACCAATGATACTACGCCTGTTTTAGTGAGTGCTGCTTCAAACTTTCAGTATGCTGTGCTTTATTCGATTGATGATGACGGAAACAGCTTTTATGTTTGGGCCGATTATCGCAATGATAACATTGAACTTTATGCCCAAAAGTTAAATACTAAAGGCATACCACAATGGACAAAAGACGGACTACGAATTGGAAAAATTTTAGATAAAAATATGTTTATCTATACGCCAAAGCTTATCAAACCCGATGGTAAAGGTGGAGCATATATTGCATGGCATCGCTTGATTGATGTAAATAAAGTAGAAAGAAGAAACTTATATGCCCAATATGTGTCGAGTGATGGAAAAGCTCAGTGGACTGCCGATGGTATAAAAGTTACAGACCAAGAGCTAACGAGCTATGACCCAAATGACGGCGTAATAGAGTTAAATGACCTTAAAAATGATAAATTATTATTCACTTTCAATAATTATAATAGTTCTTCTACGGCAAATATAGTTTATACCAAAAAGCTGAATTATGCAGGAACGACTGTGGAAGCTGAAACGAAATTATTAGAAGGAAAAGGTTTAGAAACGAAGGTTTTGTATGATGAAAAAAACAGCAAGTTTATTGCGTTGATTAAAGATGCAGCTACTGATTATTTGTTTCAAACTTTTGATGCTATCAATAAACCTTTGATTTTGGCGGCTCCGTTTTACCAAAACCCTTTTTCGGGTATTTCTCGAATAGATTTGTTTAAGATTGATAATGAAGGCAATGCGGTAGTTGGAAGAACACTTTCGGGAGACAATAAAAAGATTGTTGTTGCCCATAAAGTTAGTAAAGACGGAAAATCTATGTGGGGTAACAATGGAACAAATTTAGGTTCAAATACTACTTTTGATGTACAAGTTGTGCCAACAAGCGATGGCGGTGGAATTGCAACTTGGCTTGAAACTGGCGATAAGTCAAGACCTTTTCAAGTAGCAAAATTGAAAGCAAATGGAGATATGCTTTGGAAAAACGATGTTTTTACACCAAAATCAGATAAATCGTACTTTTTGCCAAATAAATTAATTTCTGATGGAAATGAGGGCGTTTATACTTTATGGCTAAAACCTAAAGACATTGGCTATGATTTGACGATTCAACGCATTGACGCCAACGGGACTTTGAAATTTGGTGATGATGGACTTGCGTTCAAAGATTTTACTTTTTTTAGCGATTATCGCCTTATTCCATATCCTAAAGGTGGTGTGATTGTTTTGTATGGAGCAAATAAAGAATTGGAAGATGGGCGTGGTGGTTCGGTGGATTTGTTTACTAATTATGTTACAGAAGCAGGTAAATTAGGTTTTGAAACATTGCCAGTAATAACAGTGACCGCTAATGCTAACAATAACTATTGTGCAGGACAACCTTTTATGGTTTCGTTGACTACAACTGGTAGCACTTTTAATCTTGACAATAATTTCAGAATTTTGTTGTCCGATAAAAATGGTAGCTTTGATAAAGCCACTGAAATAGGAAAAGATGTCAGAAAAACAGTGAATGTGAAAACTACTCAAGATTTAGAAAAAGGAAATTATAAAATTAAGGTAGTTTCTACTTCGCCAATGGCTGAAAGTAGTAATGTTATTGATATTAAAATTGGTGATACAGAAGCTCCAACCATTACGTCTGATAGACTTTTGGTTTGTGCTGGTGGAACAGATAAAGTGTCATTTTCGTCAAAAAGTTGTCAAGATGGCGTTTTGAAATGGTCGAATTCTTCAACAGGAACAGCAATCACAACTGTTGTGAGCGAAAATACTACTTTTACTGCTGTTTGTATTATTGGAGGTTGTAAAGAAAGTACAGCCTCAAATTCGATTGCTATTCAGGCCAACAAAATACCCGTCACAGCCAGTAATTCTGGGCCCTATTTTGAAGGAGAAGTATTGAAATTGAGTAGTTCGGGCGGAACAAAATATGAATGGAGTGGCCCTAATAGTTTTTCTTCAACTATTCAAAATCCAACGGTTTTAAATGTTCCAATTAGTGCAGCAGGAACATATTCAGTTAAAGTTACCGATGCAAATTGCTCGGCAATTGCTCAAACAGTAGTGTTGGTCAACCCTATTTTAACAAATGAAATACCAACCGAAACCAATATTATGATTTATCCAAATCCTGTTAGTCAGCAAGTGATTATTTCGTTTGAAGCAGAAGCAAATAAGAACGTAAGTATCGCCGTAATTGATATAAAAGGAAGAATAGTTGAGCAACGAAAACTAAAATCTCAGGGTGGTTTACAGCAAGAAATGATGGATATTCAGCATTTTATTAGTGGACAGTATTTAATAAAAATAAACACTTCTACGCACGAAGTAGTTAAGAAGTTAGTGATTGAAAAGTAGTATCAAGTGAGCAGTTTTCAGATTCCAGTTTTCGGCAAATAATCTTTATTAAAATAAGATTTGACAACTGCCAATTGAAGACTGAAAACCGCAGACTTTTAATAATAATAATTCAAAATGTCTTTAAAAACGTATTTTCTCCAAGTAAAAGAAGTTACACATGAAACTTCTGACAGCGTAACGATTTATTTTTGGCATCCATTAAGTGAACAAATAAAATATAAAGCTGGACAGTTTATCACAGTTATCGTACCAGCAGAAGAAGGTGGTAAGAAAGTTCGTCGTAGCTATTCGATGTCTACTTCGCCACATAGCGATACTTCTATTGGTATTACTGTGAAGCGAGTAACAGGCGGTTTGGTTTCTAATTATTTGAATGATAATGTGAACGTTGGTGATTTTTTAGAGGTTCTTGAGCCGATGGGTAATTTCCATGTTGAACCAGACGCTGAAAAATCTCGTCATGCTGTGCTTTTTGCCGCAGGAAGTGGTGTAACACCGATGATGTCTATTGCAAAATCTATCTTAAAAATGGAAGCAAATTCTCGTGTAACGCTCATTTATGGTAATCGCAGTGAAGATAGCATCATTTTCAAAAATAAAATCGAAGAATTAGAAAATCAATATAGTAAACGATTCACAATTCACCATTTATTAAGTCGTCCGTCCGATTTATGGGTAGGGCAAAAAGGTCGAATTAGCCAAGGAATTGCTATTAGATTAATGAAAGATGCTGATACAGATTTCGCAAAGGATGAATTTTATTTGTGCGGACCAATTGGCATGATGGAAGATGTGATTGCTGGTTTGAATATATATAATGTATCGAAAGACCAAATTCATAAAGAAAACTTTCATACAGCCATAGTCGATAGCGAAGCAGATTCAGAAGATGAAGAGGATTCGTTGCAAACCCAAATGGTTAAGGTAAAATATGATGGGGCAGAATATGATTTTGAAGTTAAACCTCACCAAACGATTTTGGAAGCAGCTTTAGACTTGGATATTGATTTGCCATATTCATGCCAAGCAGGAATGTGTACGGCTTGTATGGGTAAATGCACCGAAGGTAAAGTGAAAATGGATGAAGAGGATGGTTTGACCGAAAAAGAAATAAAACAGGGCTTTATGCTTACCTGTGTGGCTCACCCACTTACAAAAAATGTAGTGATTGAGATTGATTAAAGGAAATAAAAACTTTCATTTTTAGCCATAGATATTTACTTTTGTAATAATCTGTGGTTTTTTTGTTCGTTATTATCCCAAAAACTAAAATTTAAAATCGTGCTTTACAAAAATAAACGAATACTTTTGCTAATACTTCTTTGTGGCTTTTTTGCTTTTCTTACTTCATTTATTGTTCCAAAAAAACTAACAAGTACACCGCCCGATTATCTGGCTCGGCAAGAACGTTGGGCCGATAGTTTGTTAGCAACCATGACACTTGAAGAGAAAGTTGGACAATTATTTATGATTGCTACTTTCTCAAACCGTACACAAACGTATTACCAACAAATAGAAAATAATATTGCTGATTATCATATCGGAGGGCTGATTTTCTTTCAAGGAGGGCCTTACCGACAAGCCCGATTGACCAACCGTTACCAACAACTTTCACGCATTCCGATGATGATTGGCATTGATGCCGAATGGGGCTTAGGCATGAGGCTAGACAGTGCCATTGAGTTTCCTAAACAAATTACACTTGGGGCAATTCAAGACAATAGTTACGTCGAAAAATTTGGTGAAGAAGTCGGTCGGCAATGCAAGCGTTTGGGCATTCATATCAATTTTGCACCATCGGTTGATGTCAATACAAATCCTAAAAATCCGATTATCAATTATCGCTCATTTGGAGAATCACAATATAATGTTGCCGAAAAGGGAGCAATGTATATCAAAGGCATGAAAAAATACAATGTCATGGGAAGTGCCAAGCATTTTCCAGGGCACGGCGACACCGACCAAGATTCGCATCGAACACTTCCGTTGGTGGGTCAATCAATAGATAGACTCAATGAAGTTGAATTGTATCCTTTTCGCCGATTGATTACCGATAGTGTGGCAAGTATTATGACTGCTCATTTGTTTGTGCCAGCACTCGAGCCAAGAGCCAATACGCCAACTTCAATTTCTCGAAAAATAGTTACTGAAATCATCAAAGAAAAAATGGGCTTTCAAGGTTTGGCGGTAACTGATGCCCTAAATATGAGAGGAATTACGGCAGGACTTCAACCTGGTGAACCAGATTTTTTGGCATTTTTGGCAGGAAATGATATTTTACTTCAAACGGGTAATCTTCCTGCGGCATTTAACCGAATAAAAACTGCCGTAGAAACAGGTCAGATTCAATTGCCAGATTTAGATGCTCGTGTAAAAAAGATATTGAAAGCCAAATTTTGGGCGGGGTTAAACAACTATAAGCCTATCGAAATGGCAGGTTTAGGCAATGATTTGAATAGTAAAAAAGCAACAGATTTAAAGACAGAATTATTTGAACAAGCCGTTACAATTATCAAAAATCAAGATAATATATTACCTTTCATTAATCTCGACACTACGACTTTTGCATCGGTGGCTATCAGTGCCGATAATAACAATGATTTTCAGAAAACATTAAGTCAATATGCCCCATTTAGGCATTTTACGATACCGTTTAAGCCCGCTTCTGATAAAGACATTGCGTGGGTTTTGGAAGAAGCCGCCAAATATAAAGTGGTAGTGGTGAGCGTGCATGACATGAATAGTAGAGGAGATAGAAATTATGGCGTTTCGCCCGCAACTGTTGTTTTTATTAATCAATTACGCCAAAAAACAAAAGTTGTAGTTGTTGGTTTTGGAAATCCTTATGGCATGAAATTATATGATGGCGTGCCAAATTTGGTTTGTGGTTATGAAGACGACCCAGCTTCGCAACGAGTTGTGCCACAAATACTTTTTGGAGCATTGCCTGCTAAAGGAAAACTACCTGTTTCAGTAAGTTATGAGCAAAAAGTTGATGTTGGAATTCAGACCGAACGTTTAGGAAGAGTTTCGTTTGGAACGCCCGGAAGTGTAGGTATGAATGCCCAAAAGTTAGAAGAAATTGGTCAGATTGTGCAGCAAGGCATCAGCAATCGAGCTTTTCCAGGTTGTCAAGTTTTGGTTGCTCGTAATGGAAAAGTGGTTTATAACAAAAACTTCGGTACGCTCCGTTATGAATTTTATGAACCAGTCAATGATCAAACACTTTATGACATTGCCTCCATGACCAAAGTTTCGGCAACGCTTCAAGCCTTAATGATGCTCAACGAGCGTGGGGCGGTTGATTTGAATGAAAAAGCTTCGACATATTTGTCCGAAATGCGTGGCACAAATAAAGAAAACATGCTGGTTTCTGATATTTTGATGCATCAAGCAGGTTTGGTTGCATTCATTCCTTTTTGGGAAAAAACCAAAGTGGGCGGGAGCTTTAAAAATAATTTTTATCGTTTTGTTAAAGATAGTGTAAGTTTACAAGTGGCTGATAATTTATATATTACGCCTGCCATTAAAGATTCAGTTTGGAAATGGGTGCTTCAATCGAAGTTGATAAATGTTTATGATAAATTAGGTGGATTTCGATTTATGTATAGCGATTTAGGCTTATTGATTTTGCAGAAAATCGTTGAACAAATAACCAATCAGCCATTAGATGAATTTGTTGAACAGAATGTTTATGAGCCTTTGGGAATGTCTTCGACGCTTTATAATCCTACAACAAAGTTTTCAAAAATAATTATTGCTCCGACCGAAAATGATGCTCTTTTTCGAGGCTCACAGATTCAAGGGACTGTTCATGACCCGAATGCTGCTTTATTGGGAGGCGTAGCTGGTCACGCAGGACTTTTTAGCAATGCCAGTGATTTAGTAAAACTTTTTCAGATGAATTTGCAAAAAGGATATTACGGCGGTCGGCAGATTTTGTTTTCAGGAACAGTGCCTCATTTTTCTAGAAATTACACCCAAAGAAGCCATCGTGGACTTGGCTGGGACAAACCCGAAGTAGGAGATGACAAGCCTGTAGTAGCTATCAATGCTTCAAATAATACATTTGGACATACTGGCTTTACGGGTACTGCTGTGTGGGTTGATCCCGACCGTGATTTAATATTTATTTTTCTCTCAAACAGAGTTTATCAAAGCTCGGCTAATAATAAAATCAATACTTTGAAGATTCGGAAACGGATTCACGAAGTGATAAATGCGGCGATTATTCAATAGACTTCCTGCGAAAGTGTTTTTCGACTTAAAGTACTTTCGCAGGAAGTCTGATGATAGAATAATGTTATAGATTGATTATCAATGTTTTAAATTGTCATAAAGCCATAAATTCTTATAGATTGAAACTTTTTACATTCAATCATTCGCTCATTCTACCATTGTTATTTCGCCAGCATACTAATTTTCCCTCTCTCATAATCCATAAATAGAAAATCAAAAGGGTCGATATAGTGGTTGTTTTTCTTTAGCGTATAATGTAAATGCGGCCCTGTTACTGTTCCTGTTGAACCAACTTCACCGATAACCTGTGAGCGTTTTACAAATTGCCCTTTTTTAACTGATATTTTGCTCAGATGACCATAAATAGATTCAAAACCATAGCAATGCTTTATTTTGATGTAGTTGCCTAAATCAGTTTTAAAACCCACTTCCAGCACATTTCCGTCGCCCGTGGCGAGGGCTTTTTCGCCAGTTGCTCCTTTCAAATCAATACCTCTATGAAAAATAGTTACTTTATGCACAGGGTGATTACGAAAACCATAAAACGAATTGATATTTACTTCTTTATTGAGAGGATATCCTGCTGGAATTGTATGAATAAATTGCTCTGTAAAAGGGTTGTTATAAATATGCCTTAACATATCATTGACCTCAATTAATGGCGTAAGTTGTGCCTCCCAATAATCTTCTTCTTCCGAATTATTGAGTGCTATATTTTGCGAAAACCCCGAAAAATTGATTCCTAAAACAAATAATATAAGTGTTACTTTCCTCATTATTAATACCTTAACTTTTAATTGCCTACAAAAATAACTCTGTTTTACATAAAAAAGTGTGTTTTACAGTATTTGTACAATAGATTCTATGGATAGTTATAAATTATTTGATAGTTTTTATATCATTCATTTTCTAATTGATTGGAGTTTCAATACAGATTTTAAGATAAAAACCCCTTGATTCAACCATTCAATTAAAAATATAGCTATTTTTAGCTCATTATTCTAAACCTAATCATCAAACTATGAGAGCTATTCTATTTCTATTATTTTCAATCATTATTCTGGATGGTGTCGTCGCACAAAAAAACACTGTTCAACTAACTCAAAATACATTTAACGCTGACTTATATAAAGGGCTAAAATGGCGAAACATTGGACCTTTTCGGGGTGGACGAAGCGTTACTGCAACGGGTGTAAAACAAAACCCAATGACTTATTATTTTGGCTCAACGGGTGGAGGAATCTGGAAAACAGAAGATGCCGGTATTTCATGGAAAAATATCTCTGACGGGCAGCTTAAAACTGGATCAGTTGGAATTGTTTCAGTGGCAGAGTCTGACCCAAATGTACTTTATGTTGGTATGGGCGAGCATCCTGTGCGTGGCGTAATGACTTCGCACGGTGATGGGATTTATAAATCAAGCGATGCAGGAAAAACTTGGAAAAATATTGGTTTAGAGAAAACTCGTCATATCGCAGCGGTCAGAATTCACCCACAAAATCCTGATTTAGTATATGTAGCTGCTCAAGGTGCTTTGCACGGTTCGAGCGAAGAACGAGGCATTTATCGCACAAGCGATGGTGGTAAAACTTGGCAAAAAATATTTAGTGTTGATGCCAACACTGGCTGTGCTGATTTGAGCATGGATATGAACAATCCAAGAATTTTGTATGCAGCCATGTGGGAACATCGTCGCTATCCGTGGAAAGTTGAAAGCGGTGGAGTAGGTTGTGCTTTATATAAATCGGTTGATGGGGGCGATAATTGGATAAAAATGATTGATGGTTTGCCAAAAAATATGGGCAAAGCAGCCATTTCTGTTTCAAGAGCAAACTCCAATCGGGTTTATGCCAATATTGAGTCGGAAGGTGATAAAGCTGGCGTTTATAGAAGTGATGATGCTGGAAAAACGTGGACACAGTCTTCCAAACAACGCCTAACGGTGGCAAGAGCATGGTATTATATCGAAATTTTTGCCGACCCAGTTAATGCTGATTTGGTTTATGTGATGAATGCTCCTTTCCTAAAATCAAGCGATGGCGGACGAAGTTTTGCTCCTGTAAAAGTACCACACGGCGACAACCACGACCTTTGGATAAATCCTGCCAACAACCAAATCATGATTAATGCCAATGATGGTGGAGCAAATATTTCGTATAATGGCGGTGCCAGTTGGAGTTCTCAACAAAATCAGCCTACTGCACAGTTTTATCGAGTAATTACCGACAACCGTTTTCCTTATTACGTTTATGGCGGTCAGCAAGATAATTCTTCGCTTGGCACTGCTTCACGAACTAATAGTACAGGAATTGGTTGGCAAGATTGGTTTACAGGGCCAGGTTGCGAGTCGGCTTATATTGCTTTCGATAATCCTAACGACCCGCAAGTAATTTACGGGGGTTGTTATCAAGGAAATATTGAGGTTTTTGATACAAAAACTAGCATTGCGAAAGATGTGATGGCGTATCCGCACATTGGATTGGCTGTGAAACCCAAAGACCAAAAATATCGCTTTAACTGGAATGCCCCAATTATGGCTTCTCCTTTTAAAAATGGTACAATTTATCACGGTGGAAATGTGGTTTTGAAAAGTAGTGACAATGGTCAAAACTGGCAAGTAATTAGTGGTGATTTGACTCGAAATGACAAAGCCAAACAAGAAGATGGCGGTGGGCCGTACACCAACGAAGGTGCAGGGGGCGAAGTTTATAATACATTGGCTTATATTGCTGTTTCGCCGCATAAAGAGGGTGTTTTATACACAGGAAGTGATTGTGGTTTAATGCATTTGACGCAGGACGATGGTAAAACTTGGCAGAATGTTACACCAAAAGATTTAGACGAATGCCTGATACACAGCATCGAAGTTTCGCCGCACGACCCCGCAACAGCTTATGTAGTAGCCACCAAATACCGATTCAACGACTTTACGCCTTTGATTTATGTTACAAAAGATTTTGGCAAAACTTGGAAAAAAATTACTCAAGGCATTGAAAATGAGAGTTTTGCAAAAGTGGTGAGAGAAGACCCCAAACGCAAGGGTTTACTTTATTGCGGCACGGAATTGGGCTTTTATATTTCGTACAATCAAGGTGAAAACTGGCAGAAATTACAATTGAATTTCCCTGTTGTACCTATTACCGATTTGGTTGTACATGACAATGATTTAGTAGCTTCTACGGCAGGGCGTGCCTTTTGGATTTTAGATGATTTGGCAGTTTTACAGCAATCAGAAAATCTTCAAACCGAAAATAAAGCTAAAATTTACAAACCTAAAAATACAGTACGATTTGATTCGCAAACTCCACCTGAAGCGATTCCAGGTTTAGGACAAAATCCGATGAACGGGGTAATCTTAGATTATTTCTTGACAAAAGACATGGATAGCTTGAAAGTAGTTTTGCAAGTAATTGATAACCAAGGCAATGTCATCAGAACTTATGACAATAAAAAAGATGCAAATTTTCAACGTTATGAAGGTGGACCAGTCGAAAAACCAGTTATTCCAAGTAAAAAAGGTATTAATCGTTTCGCTTGGGATATGCGAAATGAGGGAATAGCTGGAATAAGCAAGGTTTTTGTGAATGGCGATTATAGAGGCTCGTTGGTTGCTCCAAACACTTTTAAAGTAAGATTAATTGCCGAAAAAGATACTTCAATGACCGAAGCTACCATTATTGCTGACCCGCGTTTGAAAGCTATGAAAGCTGATTTTGATGCTCAACAAATGATGCTTAGTAAAATTGAAGAGCAAACCAAAGACATACACAATTCGGTTAATAGAATGAGAAAAGTCAAGAGCCAAATCGAAAATATCACAGCATTATTGAAAGATAATAAAGATATGACTGCTTTAATTGATACTGGAAAAGTCGTTTTGAAGAAAATTACGCTGTGGGAAGAAAATTTGATCACGCCTAAACAAGAGACTTTTCAAGACGTAATTAACTTTTATAATCGCCTAAATGCTGAATTATTAGACCTCAAAAACCGTGTAGATGTACACGACCCACGCCCAACCGCTGGTTCAGTCACTCGCCTAAACGACCTAACAAAAGAATGGGCAACACAAAAAACAGTTTTAGACAAATTAATTAATGTGGAAGTAGCCAAGTTTAACGAAATGTATAAACAAAAAGCCATTCCTGCTTTGATTGTGCCTGAAAGGTAAAATTTAAATCATTTTTTCACGAAGTTTTTCAAAATCAAGGTTTTGAAAAACTTCATTGAAACGTTTATCTTTTGCCTCAAAAAGTTGTTCTAAATTCTTGAACTCACCCTTTTTGTTTATCTTCAAAGTATTTCTTTCAATTAAGTGATGTCTTTTGAGAGTTGTTTTCATTTGATTAAATTTTACTTTTTTGTGAAATAGCAAAACCAATATAATTCTTGTTTTTCTGAAAAGGCTCAGCCTCTTCTCCACCAAGTATGCCAAATATATTCAAAATATCGGAAACCTTATCAAATTCCCTACTTATCGCAATTTGATATAGCCTTGTTCTTGCTGCTGTGCTTCCTGAAAAAAGTATTATAGCTCTTTTATATTTTTCGAAAAATATAAGCATAGTTTGTGCTACAGTTGCTAAAATAGCTTCCATGTCATCATTATTAGAAACATTTGTAACGCTTAAAGAACCATCAGGCATAATGTCAGCCAAAATCAAGTTGTAAAATTGTGTACTATCTGTCTTTTTGTAAATGATAATCTTTTTTATAGTTTGTCCTTTACCTGTACTGAAAAACTCATAACGAAAGGCATCATCTAAAATCTGAAATTCATAAAAAGGTTGTTCCATACCTAAAAATTAGATACTGATTTAGACGATATATCTTGCATCAATAAATCTTTGATCGTCGAACTGAGTGTATTAAAAACAAATCTTTTTTCCTTGGGAATATCTTCATCTGATATTGAGAAAAACAGCAGATAAGATGATGGAATCTCCAAAATCTCACATACTTTCTGAATAGTAGATTTCTGTGGAAAAGTATTATTTAGCTCAATTTGACAAAGAGCATTGACCGAAATTTCACATTTTTCGGCTAATTCTTTCTGAGAAATGCCCTTTTGTTTCCGTAAAGTTTTAATTGCTGAACCAATATTCATAGTTTTAATATATCATCAAGAATGTCTGTTAAATCGACATCAAAAAAATCAAGAATTTTATCGCTAATTGATAGTGAATAAAAAAGTTTTTTTAGAAAACCATCATTATCACCTCTGTTTAAACTATCTACAAATTGTTTTTTATCTTTTTTTGAAAGATTACTTTTTTCTATTTTTCTAATTAATTCCGCTGAATCTGATTTCATTTTTTATGAGAATTTTACTGTTGATACTATGAAAAACAGCTTCTCTGAATTGACAAATTGATGTATTAGAGAAGCTAAAATTGTTTAAAGCAACTCTGTTTATATCATCTTCATCAAAGGTGTATGTATGAAATAAATTTAAGGGTATGATTCTTTTTAAAAAAATACTGATTCCAGAAAAACGAGACTTCTTTTTAACTCCTTTTATTATTCTTTTTAAAAGGTTTTTTAATTGTTTGTATTTAATAACACTATCTCTTTCAATAGTTTGTAAATCAGATTGTTTGAAATAATCATAAGTATCTTCTTCTGAAAACCTCGGGTTATTTTCTTTTTGCCTACTCTCTTTTTTTTCTAAAAAATTTACAAGTATTTCTAATATATTAGTTGTACAATTCTGAACAACACTATCTTTCAAAGGGCGACCCAAAAAATTGTCTTGATTTCGAAAAAAACGTTCATGTTCAGTTAGAGTTTTAGCTTTTCGTATCTTAAAATTTACTATTTTAGGAAAATTATAAGATATTGTATTCGACTCTTTATTTACCGAAATTTTTAAGATATGAGCTACCAGTGCGTGATAATTCAGGTATACGAAATTTTGAAAACTATGAATATCTAAAGCATAATTCTCACAAAGAAAATCAAGTTGTTCTTCATTAATCAAAGTATTAGCACTTGGTGAAATATCCAATCCTACATCTGAAAGGATTTGAGCGATTTCATCAATTTCTAATTTCAATTTTTCAGAAATTAAGGATAAACTATATTTTTTACTCCGTTTTGCTATTAAAAACATTTATGTTAGTTTGTATTTTCGGTACAAAGGTATAAATCATAAAACAAAAATACAAGTAAAAGGTGTATTTTTGTTTTAAAATGTATGTTATAAAGTATTTCACTTCACCCCAAACAACAACCGCATTACTCGAAAAGGCTTTATCAGAAAATGATAAATCAAAAATGCAAAACCAAATGTACCTACGACCAAAATCATAAATTTTGGAATGTCTGCCATGTCCCAATCGGCAATATAATAGCCAATCGTAACCGTAAGGGTTTGATGCAAAATATAGAACGGATAAACTGCCTGATTGGAATATTTTACAAAGTTATTATTGAAATTGAGATAGTGTTTAGCAAAGCCACAAATAGCTAAAATGTTGCACCAAACAAATAACATTTTCAAGATTCCGTTGAATAGTAAAATTCCAATACCATCTTCTGGAATCGCCCCAAATATAGCATCGTAAGTCTTACTAAAAACGATAAGAAATACACCAATTGATAAAAAAACTTTGCGATATTTCTCAATAATTTCCCAACTAAATTGCTGATTAGTAATGATATAGCCGTAAATAAAAAACAAAAGAGAAAGCGTAAAATTGTACCAGTCGGCTGTTAAATTATGGGTTATTTTCCAATGTTGTGAGAGCGTCCAATAAGTAATTGAGAGCGGCAATGTAAATAGTAATATTTTTATAAAAGAATTTGTTGGTTTTTGAAGATTAAGAAATTGAAGGGCACTTTTTTTAATCCATAAAAATAGGGGAGTGGCAACCAACGAAAACACCCAAAGATACGCCACAAACCATAAATGATGCCAGCTAAAACTGCCTTTCGGATAAGCTACAAATTCAAAAACACTTGGGTAAAAAGCTGCGTAGCTTCCCGAAAAATCATGTGCTTGAAGTCGTTCAAAATATATTTGGGGCGGCACAATCACAAACATTCCGAAAACTAATGGCATCAACAACCTTTTAGTACGTTCGCCGATAAATTGTAAACCTGTGCGAGATTTTAGAGCAAAACTCACGCCCACGCCCGAAATAAAAAATAATAATGAAAGTCGCCACGGATTAACTATTTCCATCCAAACCTTGAAACCATTGGCAATGACGTTGTTTTTTACATGCCAGCCCCAGCTTACAAAGAACATTCCGCTGTGGTAAAAAATAAGAATTCCGAAAGCAATTACTCTAATCCAGTCAATAAAATATTGTCGATTTTTCATAAAACTATGTTTTGGTTTTTTCGACAAATATCAGCCTTCAAATGGCGGTTTGAAGTATTTTCCTATCATTTTGATGTTCGTTCTGATAAACTCGAACATCGTTTCAGTTCAATTTGAATTCCGAAGGAGTCATTCCTGTGATTTTCTTGAAAGCTGTATTGAAAGCAGATTTAGAATTATAACCAACCATTTCGGCAATTTCTTCAATTTTCAAATGAGCATTTTCTTGGTTTTTGAGTAGTAACTTTGCTTCTTCAATGCGATGTTGGGCGGTGAAATCAAAAAACGATTGACCGAGCGATTCGTTCAAAATTTGAGAAAGATGGTGTTGAGAAACTGCCAGCTTTTTGGCAAGAATTGGCAAAGAAAAAGTAGAACTCAAAAACGGTTTTTCGGTTTGCATCAATGACTGTAATTTTTCGAGTGTATTTTCTTGAATTTCGTTTGTCAGCGAAGATTTTACGTACTTTTTGGTAGTTTTTTGGTCGAAAAAAGTAGATTGACTCATTAAAATAAAACTGATACCATAAATAATCAACGTAAGATAGGCTGCAATAAAATGGTCTCCTAAATCATTTTCAAAGAGAAGTTTAGCAGTTACAAAAACGATGATTGCCAATACTGAATAAATCGTGCCTTTTCTGCACCATGCTAAATCTGGATTTTTGTTCGACCAAAAAGAAATCTGTTCATTATCAGCTTCTTTTTTTAGCATCCAAAAACCTAAAACTACATAAATGCACATTTGCATCAACATCAATTCATTGGCATAATCGCTGAGGATATAAGCACTGTTGGGTAAATAGCCTTTTTCAGGTAATTGAGCCAACTCCGACCGATGATAAGAGCCAGTAAGCATTGTATTTGGCTGGGAAACCAACTATGTAAAAAGTGATAGTTTTGTAAAAAACATAAAAAATAAAAGGCAAAAAATGCAGATAATCAACCTTTTTGAAGGATTTTTGTAGGTAACTTCTGTGATATAAGTAAATAAGTGGAGCAAATATAAAGTTGGTGGGTTCGGCAAAATCAATGAGCCAAATCACCCAAAACATATAATTGGTGTAGCACAGTAAAATCTCGGTTAAGGCAGCAGCAAATGCAAGCAATAAAACCCCAAGAAAACGATTGGCAAGCCGATTGCCGTGTTTGTTAACGATAAAAAAGTATGCCAAAAATAAGGCTTGAATAATACCCAGAAAAATCCAGAGAGCATAAAAATCAATCTTAATTGGTAGCGTTTGGGGCATTTTTGATAGTAGTTTGTCCCAAATTTATAATATATTTTTGAAAATAAAAGGCTAATTTCTTCTTAAATCATTGCTTGAAGCTTTTATCAATTCTTTCGTGAAATCAAGGATCGTGTCTTCACCTTTTAGAAAATCGGTATAACTTTGGTGAACTTCATGGTCGGGCGTAAGTTGTAGTGCTTTTGTAGCGTTGTAATCTATCTTTAGAAGCGGCAGATTTACTGTAAATTTTGTATTGGGTAGTGTAAACGAAGTAAAATCCCCCGCCGAAGAACCATCAGCCGCACCGCCACAGGTTGTACCGATACAAATGCCAACTTGCTGACTTTTGAGATGAGCAGCCAAATAAACCGCCGTCGAAAATGTGCCTTCATTTACTAAAACATAGATATTTCCACTAAATAAATAATTAGTAGAAGGCTCATAAAAGCGACTCAAAGCATAAGCTTTTTTCTTTTCTCGAATATTTGAAGTACTGCTTATTTGATATTTCTGATAAGGTTTGTTAAGCAGATATTTCAGCACTTCATCTGCATAGTCGAGCCCACCGCCAGCGTTATTACGAATATCGATAATGAGATTTTTTGTTTGTTTTTTGTCTATTTTTTGAAATATATTCTGAATTTCGCTTCTGAAATTGCCATTTTCAAACTCGTTTCCATCAAAACTCCTGATACGGAGAATGTCAGTTTTGGCATCCAATTCATTCAAATAAATGTTTTTATAAAACTCTGCACTTCTGATAGGATTACGCTCGGCTTCCATTTCTCTCAGATACGCCAAAGGTTGAGTTTTTACACTTACTTTTTTCTCTTCTTTATTTACTTTGATTTTAAGATGTAATTCGTCTTGTTCATCAAAAAACAAATAAAGTAATCTTCTAAAATTGCGTTGCAAGTAATATAGCTCAACATCAAGGTTTTTGCCATCGCCATTTTGAAAAGTATATTTCGAAAGGTTTTTTAGCAGTTTGGCTGTCGGAATCTCTTCAATTTCCGTAATTTCTGTTCCTTTTGTGAGTAAATTGTTTTCCGACAAATTTCTTGAAACATAAACTTTGCCGTCAAAAATGGCAACTTCAATTGGCAAGAATTTAGGGTTTACATTATTTGGGCGAATCAATCGTTCGTCGACTAAAATAGAAGTATGACCGCACTGAATAGCACGTGAAAGAGTGAGAAAATGTGCAAAAGTTTGCTTGACAGATAGTGATTTCTCAGCCCGATATAGCGAGTCATAAATTTGCTGAAAGCGATTTTGCTCAATAAATTTATATGGATTTGGGTGGATTTCCTCGATTCGTTCCTTCAAAAAAGCCAAATCTGCATGAATTTCGGTTGGACTAAAAGTTTGTCCAAAACCTGTCGCACAGATTAATAAGAAATAAATGAGAAGAGTTTTTGGCATAGAAAATAAAAAGACATGAATATATTAGAATGTATTTATTTTAACGCTCAACATGATAAAATTATTAGTTTGATTAGCTCATTTTTACCAAAAAAGAGTCGAATATCTAAACATTCGACTCTTCATTGAAACCATAAAATCTTCTCAACTATATCTATCATTTCGCCAAGGATAAGCAGTATTTGAATAACCTCTTTCTTCCCAAAAACCTAATTTGTTTTTATTCAAAAATTCTATTCTTTTTATCCATTTCGAGCCTTTCCATGCGTAAAGTTGGGGCGTAATCATGCGAGCTGGGCCACCATGTTCTTTTGCCAAAGGTTCATTAAAGACGGTGTGGGCAATCAAAACATCAGGTTTGAGAGCTTCTTCGAGTGAGACATTGGTTGTATAAGTGTCGTAACCGTAGCACATAATATGCGTAGCCGTTTCTTTGGGCTGTACTAAAGCCGCAAGGTCAACCAAGCGAACACCTTTCCAAACCATGTCCATTTTCGACCAAGTGGTTACGCAATGAAAATCGCTAGTGTCCTCTACTTGTGGCAAAGCCATGAAATCTTCCCAAGTCAAAACTACTGGATTTTCAACTTCACCATTAATTGTCAATCGCCAACGCTCTGGCGTAATGTCGGGATGATAACCCAAATCGAGCACTGGCCATTTAATGGTTGTGGTTTGTCCTTTGGGTAATTGTGGCATTCCATGACGATTGATTATCCCAGTTCCCATCGGACTATCATCTGCCATCGAAGGCGTATTTTTCATCTTCTCTTCAAAACGAGTTTTCAACTTCATTCTCGCCTCTATTATTCGATCTAATTTTGTTTGTTCTTCCATTTTCAATTTTGAATGAGTGAATGATAGAATGAGTGAGTAAAATGCAATTCATTAACCATTCAACAGTTAAATCGTACAGATAGTTTAATAAAATATTCTATTATTCACTCACTCTATCATTCTCAATTAGATTTATTCTTCTCCTAAAAACGGATATTTATAATCGGTTGGTGAAACGAAGGTTTCTTTGATGGTGCGAGGTTGAACCCAACGAAAAAGATTTAGAATCGAACCTGCTTTGTCGTTAGTACCCGATGCTCTTGCTCCACCAAATGGCTGCTGACCAACTACTGCTCCCGTTGGTTTGTCATTAATATAAAAGTTTCCTGCGGCATTTACTAATTTTTTCATAGCAAAATCAATGGCATATCTGTCTTGCGAAAAAATCGCTCCCGTAAGTGCGTAAGGCGAAGTTGCATCAACTAATTCAAGCGTTTTTTCAAAATCTTTTGGTTCGTAAACGTAGATTGTCAGTACTGGCCCAAAGATTTCTTCGCACATTGTTGTATAATTGGGGTCGATTGTTTGTAAAACTGTTGGCTCAATAAAATAACCTTTCGATTTATCGTAATTTCCTCCCGCGATGATTGTTACTTTGTCACTTTTCTTAGCATTATCAATATATGCTGCAATTTTATCGAAAGATTTTTCATCAATTACTGCATTTACAAAATTTGAGAAATCTTCTGTTCCACCCATTGTTATTTCTTTCAAATCGTCAATTACTTGTTGCTTCACCGTATCCCAAATGTTGGATGGAATATAGGCACGCGAAGCAGCCGAACATTTTTGACCTTGATATTCAAATGCTCCACGTACCATACCTGTAGCCAAAGCCTTCGCATCTGCCGATTCGTGGGCTATTATGAAGTCTTTTCCACCAGTTTCGCCCACAATACGTGGATAAGATTTGTATTTCGAGATATTTTGTCCGATTGTTTGCCAAATTGTTTGGAAAACCTTAGTGCTTCCAGTAAAGTGAATGCCTGCAAAATCTGGGTGCTTGAAAATCACATCACCAGCCACTGGGCCATCGACATAAATTAAGTTAATCACGCCATCGGGTAAACCTGCTTCACGCAAAACTTCCATAATTACATTTGCCGAATAAATTTGTGAATACGCTGGTTTCCAAACAGTTACATTGCCCATCATTGCAACACAAGCAGGAAGATTGCCAGCAATTGCTGTAAAATTGAACGGCGTAAGGGCAAATACAAAACCTTCGAGCGGACGATATTCAACACGGTTCCACAAGCCACGTGCCGACTCAGGTTGGTTGGTATAAATTTGTTGCATAAATGCCACATTGAAACGCAAAAAGTCGATAAACTCGCAAGAAGCATCAATTTCGGCTTGGTAAGCATTTTTCGACTGCCCCAACATTGTGGCAGCATTGATTTTTGCACGATATGGCCCCGCCAATAGGTCGGCAGCTTTCAAGAAAATACTGGCACGTTGTTCCCACGAAAGATTTGCCCAAGCCGTACGAGCTTCCAAAGCAGCATCAATGGCTTGTTTTACATGTGAAGCGTCACCTTCACTGGCATACCCTAGTAAGTGTTGATGGTCGTGCGGAGGCGAAAGTTTGATTTTATTATCGGTATGTACCAATTTGCTACCAATATACATCGGTACGTCAATGACTTTAGAGCGAGCTTCGGCAATTGCGTGTTTGAGAGCAATTTTTTCGGCAGAACCTGCCGCATAATTCAAAACAGGCTCATTAATTGGCGTTGGTACTTTAAAAAAGGCATTATTCATAATTGATGAAGTTTTTGATGATTTTCGATGGCGAAATTACTGAAAAGAATTGAAATTATCCGTAGAGACATTGCACCGCTATGTCTCTACATTTTTTATTTTTCCATTTTTGTTTTATACTCTCTCGGACTCACGCCTTTCAACTGCTTAAAAGTCTTATTGAAATGCGAAATATTATTAAACCCTACCTCAAAACAAATATCGGCAATAGGTTTATTTTCAAACAACAAACGACACGCTTGATTGATTCGGAATTCGTTTACAAAATCGGTGTAAGTGAGATGGGAAATTTTTTTGAAGTAACGACAAAATGAAGGAACAGTAAGGTTAGCCAAATCGGCAACTGCTTGAATATCAATGCTTTGTTTGTAGTTTTTCTCTACATATTCGTAAACTTTATTGATACGGTCTTCGTCTTTGTGGCTAAAATCAAAGCGTTTTTCGATGGTATTTAGCACTGAATAATCAGTGGTTGTGGCGAGGGTATGAAAAATATTTAATAGCTCAACGAGTCTTTCAAAGTGTGAGAGTGTGAGCATTTTTTGAAGTTTGGTCGCAACCAATTTACGTGCTTTTCCATGAAAAGAAAGTCCTTGTTTGGCTTGCTCGAAAAGTTCTCTAATGTGCTGTAATTCAGGCTTTTGCATAAAATCTTCACCCAAAAAATCTTGTCGAAGTTGCACAACTATTTCTTCATGTTCGCCTATTACGCCATAGCCAAAACCCGTATGAGGCAAATCGGGTCCGATGAAAACCAATACTCCTTCCTCATAATTTGTCAAATGTTCGCCAATATGTAGTTTTCCTGAGCCTTTTTTAGCAAAAACGATTTCATATTCGGGGTGGTAATGCCAAAAAAAGCGGTCGTTTTCTGATTTCCAATGAATCAGACGAAATGAACTTCCTGTATCGGGTGAGATTTTTTCGTATTCAACTTTCATGCTTTATTACCATTATACATGAAGCAAATATATATAAAATGTTAATGAAGCACAAGTATTTGGTAATAATGGAATAGTTTTTTTATCAAAATTACTCCAATTTTGCATCTGAAATAAAGTTGATTACCTTTCTAAGACAATCAGAAATACTTTTACCTATGACGAGTTTTATGAGCGATGCCAATTGTATCGCTCATTTTTTATGCTTGTTTCAGAAATTCAATCATTTTGGCAACAGCCAAACCTCGGTGGCTAATTGGGTTTTTTTCTTCGATATTCATTTCAGCAAATGTGCGGTCATAGCCATCAGGAATAAAGAGAGGGTCGTAGCCAAAGCCTTTTGAGCCTTGCTTTTGATGAATAATTTTTCCACGAATAATTCCTTCAAAATGATGAGCTATTCCATTGGTAATCAGGGTAATAACACATCTAAATTGTGCAGAACGGTTTTCGATTCCTTCAAGATTTTTCAGCAGTTTTTGCATATTATTCTCATGGTTTCCATGTTCGCCTGCGACAGGCGTTCCCGCATAACGTGCCGAGAAAACACCTGGTTCACCATCAAGGGCATCGACTTCTAAACCCGAATCATCAGCTAGGCAATTGAGCTGGAAACGCTCCCAAATGTACATAGCTTTTTGCAGCGAATTTCCATCAAAAGTATCGGATGTTTCGGGAATATCGTCAAAGCAACCAATTTCATTTAAAGTCTGTAATTGAAATTTTTCGCCAAGAAGTGATTGTAATTCTTCTATTTTATGGGTATTGTTGGTTGCGAGGCAGAGTTTCATTTTGATTATAAAAAAGTGTAGGGGTCCAAAATTTTGAACCCCTAAGTTATATATTCTTCGAGTAAGTTTTTATATCAGCAATGGGCATGATAAAGTTGTGCTTTTACACAGTCATCATCCCATCTTTCATTTTTTCGGCATTATCAGCAATGCGAAGTTGCTCAATGAAACCGCCAATTTCTCCTTCCATAACGGTTGGTAAATTATAAACTGTATAGCCAATTCGGTGGTCGGTTACACGACTTTGTGCATAATTATAAGTTCTGATTTTGTCCGAGCGGTCGCCTTTGCCAATCAAGCCTTTTCGTTCGGCGGCAATGGCATCGTTATGTTTTGTCATTTCCATTTCGTATAATCTCGAACGCAAAACAGACAAAGCTTTTTCACGATTTTTGATTTGTGAGCGTTCATCTTGGCAAGAAACGGTAATTCCTGATGGAATATGCACCATTCTGACGGCAGAGTAAGTAGTATTTACCGACTGCCCACCCGCACCTGACGAGCAAAAAGTATCAATTCTTACATCATTCATGTTGATTGACAAATCAACTTCATCGGCTTCGGGCATAGCAGCAACCGAAGCTGCCGAAGTATGTACACGTCCTTGAGACTCTGTGGCAGGTACTCGTTGCACACGATGCACACCTGACTCAAATTTGAGCTTTCCATAGACATCATCACCTTCAACCTGCACAATAATTTCTTTGTAGCCGCCAGATGTTCCTTCGTTGTGGTCGAGCAAAGTCATTGACCAACCTTGTTGTTTTTCGATATAACGTTGGTACATTCTGAATAAATCTCCTGCGAAAATTGATGCTTCATCTCCTCCAGTTCCTGCACGAATTTCGAGAATCACATTTTTACTATCATTTGGGTCTTTCGGAATCAACATTTCTTTCAAAACTGCTTCCAACATATCTCTTTGTGGTACAAGTGAATCTAATTCTTCTTTTGCCATCTCACGCATTTCTTCGTCTTTTTCGTTGGCAACGATGTCTTTAGCTTCCTCCACGTTCGACAATATATTTTTATAAATATTCAACTGAGCTACGATTTTATCTAAATCTTTGTATTCTTTGCTCAAGCGAGTAAATTTCGTCATGTCCGATACTATTTCTGGCATCGTCATTTGTTGCGAAACTTCTTCAAATCGCTCTCGTATTGCTTCTAATTGCTCTAACATGGTAATCTCAGTGAACACTTAACAGTAAACAATTAAAAATATTTACCGATAATTATTGTTTATAAAATTTAATAAACCTACTTCGTAGAAATGATAACGATTTTTTTTAATTAACCATTCACCATTTTACATTTATCATTAATTTAATAAGTCTTTTTACATTGACTCAAAACCAATTGATTTAACTTAATATAAGCATCATCACCTGCTTTTTTTGCCAACTCCATCGATTTTTCAGCGTTCGGAATTGCCACAATACAATTATTTTGTTTGGCTGCAATTCGAGCTACTAACTGGTACGTCCAATATTCTTTACTTTTTTCTAACACTTTATTTGCCCAGCCTAATGCTTCATCAAGTTTAATGCCTTTTTGGTAATAATAATCTGCTGCCGAAAAATAAGTATCACTCGTTACCTCTGTTTTTGATGTTTTTTCGGCAATTTCTGCCATGATTTTTTCTTCAACTTTTTGTTCAATTTTAAATCTAACCTCGGTACTTTCCCATTTGATTGATAAAAAAGCACTTGTTGGGGTAAATTCTACAAAATCAATGGTCATTTGTTCGGTAAATTCTTGTGGTTGAATAGGCTGAACATTGAATCGAATAATGTCTTTTTTTATATCGTAGCCATAAGAACCCCATTGTTTATCATCACTATTGAAGATTATCATCCAATCGCTTTTCCCTGGAATCGTATAAAGACCATAGCTTCCTCTTTTCAGAATCGCTCCATTAACCAATACATCATCATCGAATTTGACAGATGTAATTTTGTTTGCACCTGTACGCCATATTTTTGCATAAGGTACCAAATCGCCAAAAATCTTGCGACCTTTTACCGAAGGGCGACTATAATCAACAGTTATTTTGGTAAGTCCGAGCGTTTGTGTGAGCATTGCTGATGGACTTGCCGCAGGTGTATTTATTTGGGCAAAACCCTGAATTGATATAAAAGTAAAAATTAAAATTAGTTTAGATCCCAAGCAATTCATTATTAATATTGTTTTGAGGTTAGTATTTTGATGTAAAGTTAAGACATATCTTTTGTTGGAATAATGTTTTAGACTAGTTTTTTATGGTTTGAAGCTATTGACAACTCCTAACAACCCTTTCGTACAAAGAAAAAGGGTCTAAAATAGAGAATTTTAGTTAAGTTTTTAGTGGTAAAATATTTTCAAAATACAATTTAATCTATAAATTGCACTAAAAAACAATCATGTTACGCTATGTTTAATTTATCAACTATTTTGGAGCATCATGCTCACAATTCTCCTAACAAAGAAGCCTTAATTTTTGCAGATAAACGCATTACATTTAGCCAATTGGATGCAGCAACGAATCAAGTTGCCAATGGTTTGAAAAATATCGGCATCGGTCATGGCGATAAAGTAGCTTTGACTTGCCCTAATTTGCCTCATTTTCCGATGATTTATTTTGCAATTTTGAAAACTGGTGCAACAGTTGTGCCATTAAGCGTTTTGCTGAAACGTCATGAAATTGCTTATCATTTGCAAGATTCTGATGCGAAAGCCTACTTTTGCTTCGTTGGAACACCCGAAATGCCGATGGGACAAGAGGGTTACGCAGGTTTTGAAATGACCGATTCGTGTCAAAATTTCTTTATAATTACGCCCTCTCCTGCCGATAGTTCACCCATTGAAGGCACAAAAACAATGGGAATGTTAATGGCGGGACAATCGCCTAAATTTCAAAGTTATTTTACTTCACCCGACGATACAGCGGTCATAATTTATACTTCTGGAACAACAGGTCGGCCAAAAGGAGCGGAGCTGACCCACTCAAATCTTTTCTTGAATGCTAATTTGAGTAAAGATTTGCAAGATTTGGGCTACAATGATAAAGTGATGTTGGTGCTGCCGTTATTCCATATTTTTGGTCAAGTAGTAGGCATGATTGCCAGTATTTACCGAGGTGCTACGGCAGTGCTTGTACCAAGATTTGAAGCAGAAATGGTGCTTAATTTACTTCAAAATGAAAAAATTACACATTTTGCAGGAGTGCCAACCATGTATTGGGGATTGTTGAGTTATCCTGAAATGCATAAATTTGATTTACAAGCGATCAAAAGCACCCTTCGTAAGTGTTTATCAGGAGGTGCTGCCTTGCCTGTACAAGTGTTGAAAGATTTTGAAGCGAAATTTGAAGTGGAGATTTTAGAAGGCTATGGAATGTCGGAAGGCTCACCTGTGGTAACTTTTAATCATCCCGACCGAGTGCGTAAACCTGGGTCTGTTGGAACACCAGTGTGGGGAGTTGAAGTTTGTATAAAAGACGAAAATGGCAACGAACTTGGAGCAAATGAAAAAGGAGAAATTTGTTATCGTGGGCATAATGTAATGAAAGGCTACTACAAACGCCCCGATGCAAATGCCGAAACGATTATTAATGGTTGGCTACATTCGGGAGATATTGGTATCAGAGATGATGACGGCTACTATTTTATCGTTGACCGTACCAAAGATATGATAATTCGTGGCGGCTATAATGTATATCCACGAGAAGTTGAGGAAGTGATGATTCAACATTCGGCTATTTCGATGGTGGCAGTTATTGGCATTGCCCACGACGAATATGGCGAAGAAATAAAGGCTTGTGTTGTACTAAAAGCCGAAATGGAAATTTCGGAAAGAGAACTAATTTCTTGGACAAAAGAGCGAATCGCTTCTTATAAATACCCTCGTGTAGTAGAATTTATGAACACTCTTCCAATGGGGGCTTCGGGAAAAATTTTGAAGCGAGAATTACGAAAATAAAAATAATAGGGGTTCAAAATTTGAACCCCTACAAAATATATTCGGTCTGTAAAATCAATATTTAAATGGCTTTCCACCAGCCATTACTTCTTGTGTTTTTTCATCAAAAGTTACCTTCATACCCGTACGATAAGCGGCAGTTGCCATGATGTTGGCAATTGAATGCGAATAACCTGCTTCAATCGGAGCATTTGGCGTTTTGCGGCTACGTACACATTCCATCCAATTTTTGATGTGGTTGAATGTCAAAGGGTCATTGCCAGTATTCGCATCGCTTGCTACTTTATCGCCTTGTAAGGTCATTTTTGGCAATAGATTTGCCTTCATTCCCATTGTTTTTGCATGACCTTCAGTCAAGCCACCCGTTGAAGAAATTTCGTTGGTATCCAAGTTAATCATACCACCATTAGAGTAATACAATTCTTTAGTATCACCAGCCGCATTTGAGAAACGAGAAGTGAACTGTACTTGGAAACCTGTTTTTGGGTCATTTGCTGGGCCATAGTCGAACACAACCGTCATTGTATCGGCATTGGTACGACCATCTTTCCATTGGTAGATTCCTCCATTAGCAACGGCACTTCTTGGGTGAGCAAGTCCACTAAACCAATGAACCGTATCAATTTGGTGACTCATCCATTGCCCAGGAATTCCTGATGAATAAGGCCAGAAAAGACGATATTCTAAATATTTACGTGGATCGAATGCCTCAAATGGGCGATTCATCAAATAACGTTTCCAATCAATGTCAGCTTCTTTCAAATCTTTCACTAATTCTGGTCTTCTCCAACGCTCTGGTTGGTTTACATTCCACATCAATTCAACCATCACGATTGGCCCAAATTTACCAGATTTGATAAAATCTTCGGCAGCAAAATAGTTTGCTCCACTGCGGCGTTGCGAGCCAATTTGAACGATTTTGCCTGAATCTTTAACAGCTTTCAATACTGCACGAGCATCCGACATTGTTTCTGCCAATGGTTTTTCAGCATACACATCACAACCTGCTTTCACAGCCTCTACGGTGTGCATGGCATGTTGAAAATCGGCGGTACTCATAAATACCGCATCAACCATTTTAGCATCGTACAATTCTTCATTGTTTCTGAATGCTTTTACGTCTGAACCCAATTGTTTTTGGTAAAATGCTTTACCTTCTTCACGGCGGCGACTCCATAAGTCTGATACGGCTACCATTTCAAAGTTCATACTCTTGGCAAGTTCTTTGAACGGCCCTACGTGAGAAGAACGGTGGCGGTCTGAAAAACCGATTGTTCCTACACGCACACGGTCGTTTGCACCGATGATTTTGTTATAACTTTTTGCTGAAAAGCTACCAGTCGGTTTTCCGAAGGCAGAACCTCCAACGGCAACGCCAGCACTTGCAATGACCGATTTGATAATAAAATCTCTACGAGTTGTCATATTTTTATATTGATTGAATGTTATTGACGGGTATTGTTTTATATATTACTTAATTTCTCTAATCTTCATATTCTTAAACGAAACATTATTGCCATGATCTTGAATCAAGATATTTCCTTTATCGCCAGCTCCGAAACCTTTGTATTTTTCGTATTTGCTACGAGCCACCAAAACATTAAAAATATTGCTTTTACGTTCGTATTCTAAGACTTTGAAACCATTGAGCCAATGCTGAACAATATTGTTTGGATAAACAATTACTCTTGCTTGATTCCATTCGCCAATTTTACGTTGGAAACGTTTATCTAATTTATAAGATGGAATCAAATCGTACAAACTTGCCATTGTACGATTGCCAGCTGCACCTAATTTGGCATCTGGGTGGCGTTCGTCGTCTAAAACTTGGTATTCTAAACCGACACCTGATTTTCCACCAGAATCGAAACTTTCATTGATAAAATATTTCACACCAGAGTTGGCTCCTTCGCTCAGTTTGAATTCAAAAACAAGCTCAAAAGCACCATATAGTTCATTTGTTACAATATCATTGCCAGTTTCTGAGCCATCAGATGGGCTTACGTTGATTGTTCCATCTACAACGCTCCAATGTTTTTCGGGCATTTTTGTTCCATGAACAGCTCTCCAACCTGTAAAATCTTTTCCGTTGAAAAGCATTTTGAAACCTTGTGCTTGCTCTTGGGTTGAAAGATTATTTAGTACCAAGTTTACCACAGGACAATTATCAGTTGGACTTGCTTTGAGATTTTCGGTTTGGATTTTGATATTTTTCCAACGAATTTGTGTGCCTTCTTTTTGTTCTTTTCCGATAGCATGAACTTGCAAAGCAATAAAACCTTTGGCGGTCATGTCGTCAATCAAATAAGCAGTTGGAATTCCATTAATAAAAGTGCGAATCGTACTTCCAATCGCTTCGATGCGATAATGATTCCATTGACTTTTCTTGAATGCTTTCTTACCTTCCGTATTCATGTTTGGAATATATAACCAATCACGGCGAGCTTCGTCATAAATGCCACCCGACCAAGCTCGGTCAGAAGGGTCAACTTCTGCTTGGTAGCCATGCACACGACCATTTTGATAATCAGCTTTTGACAAACTTCGGAATTGTACACCAGAATTCATTGAGTTATCGACTTTTAAGTCTAATTCCAAGATAAAATCGCCATATTCCTGTTCGGTACAAAGAAAAGAGTTAGGAGTATTGGCTACGGTAGTACCTACAATTTCGCCATTTTCGATGCTGTATTTTGCTTTTCCGTTGAGTTGTTTCCAGCCTTTAAGGTCTTTGCCATTGAAAAGATTTGCCCATTTTTGGGCATGAACTAATTGTGAATGAGTGAAAGATAAAACAAGTGAATAAATGAGCGTGAAAATTATTTTCTTTTTCATTTGGGAGGAAATATGGGGTTGAATAATGATTCAAAATTAGTCATTTAACGAATACCAATCTAATACCTATTTAACTAAAATTATTAAAATTTTGATATTTAATTGACTAAAAATTATTTTTTGATGCCAAATCTGATGTTTGATCTGATATGAACTAAAAGTTGGTAAAACAAAAAGCGGCAAAGATTGCATCTCAGCCGCTTTAATAAAAATATTAGTTATGACTTTGTCTTAAAATTTTACATTTATCGACTCCAAATATTTTTTACTTGTTTGCCCACATTCAAGAGCCGTACGGCCTTTTACTGGTACAGCATCCAGTTCTATAATATTCCATCCTTTGAATTTTATTTTTTCTAAAGCGTTAAAAACAGCAGGAAAATCTACTCTTCCCTGTCCTAACTCAACAAATTGATAACCCGACTTGCCATCAGATACTTTTGTATCTTTTATGTGTGTTGCATAAAGAATATCTTTGTATTTTATTACAGCCTCAGCGGGGTTTCCACCACCTTGTTTATAATGGGCCACATCGAGCAAAGCCAAAATATAGTCGTGGTTCATTTCATTGAAGATAATATCAACTTCTTCGGGCGTTTCGCCAAGTTGCCCCATGTGGTTGTGATATGAAGGCTGAATTCCTGTTTCACCTTTCACAACTTTTGCAACTTCACTCATATTTTTAGCGTACTTCTTCAATTCTTCGGTTGTTGGAAGGCGGTCTTTCGGACGAGAAGTATTGGTTATTTGCAAAGATTTTCCACCTAAAGCTTTGATGAATTTAGCATGATTGAGATGTGTTTCAATATCTTTAGAAATGTCATTTTGAATACTCACATTTCCACTCGAAAACATCGCTAATGACAACTTATTTTTATCTAAAGTGTCTTTCAAATCTTGAGGTTTATCTTTGAAAGGAGCGTAAGTATTTGCTCTTAATTGAATTCCTTTAAAACCTAATGCCGCAATATCGCTGATAGCAACCAAATCATTTCCGCTCCATGTGATAGCCGAATATGCAATTTTGAATTTAGATTTTGCAGCAAGTGCTTCTAAAGACAAAAAAGAAGAAGCCGTAAGTATTGATGCTTGTGTAAGAAAATCTCTTCTGTTCATAGTTTTGAAGGGTTTAAGTGGTTGAGTGATAGGATATTATTTATAGCCAAAAAGAATTAAAGTTTAGCAACAGACAAGTTTTTGTAATATATTGACATCTCGTTTCCTGGATGTAATTGCAAACCAATTGGTCCACTTTCAGGAATACTTTCAGTGGTATAGTCCATCACTTCAATGCCATTTAGCCAAACCTGATAATTTTTTCCTACTACTTTCACCTTCATAGTATTCCAATCTTCCATTTTCAAAATATCCTTCACTTTGGTTGCTTCTTTAGGATACATTTTCCCGATTACGTATGGCGAAGCAGTCATGTCTCTTTTTAAAGAACCAGAAATTCCGATTTGTACTTGATTTAATTCAGACTTCAAGAAAATCCCAGAATCTACCCGACCGTCGCCCATTTTAAAATCAACTTGGATTATAAAATCTTCGTACTTATTTTCTGTCCAAAGTATAGATCCTTTTTTAGTTGGTTCGCTTTTTACTTTTAGTAAGCCGTCTTCTACCGTCCAACAATTTTTGTCATCAGGCACAATCCATCCTTTCAGGTCTTTACCATTAAAAATCTTCTTCATCTTAGGCTTTTGAGCAAAAACCGAAACAGAGAGAAGCAGAATTAAGATTATTTTATTTAGCATTACACAAAAATTTAAGGTTAATTGAGTCAGTAACAAACTTTAGAGACGGTAGGGTTTTTTATACAAAAGTGCCACAACTTATCAGTGACAATAATTAGTTGTGGCACTTTTATTTTATAGTCTTTTTGTAAAAAAGAGAGAACTCCTCGAAGTGGAGGAGTCTCTCCATTAAACTTTGATGAAACAAAACTACTAATTAATACCCTGGGTTTTGAGCAAATGAAGTAGCTCCACCCTCAGCTCTATCAATTTGAGTTTGGGGAATAGGTCGCAAAACGTGGTAGTCTTTTATGTTTGGGGCTGCTTGCGGATTGAATTTTTTTACTCTTTCCAACAAATTACCCCAACGCTTCAAGTCGAACCATCGAAATTGCTCACCAATTAGCTCACGTTCACGCTCTTCATATATAAAATCCATTGTGGCTTGGGCATCTGTTATTTGCATTTCAGCAACTTTTCCAGGCCACGCAGCTCTTGCTCTTACTACATTTATGTTTTTTGCGGCATCTACTCGGTTTCCAGCCCGTATCTGAGCTTCGGCTAACATTAAATAGGTATCAGCCAAACGCATCATAAAATAATCTCTTCCCCCTTCAAACTGGGTTCTATCTATTCGAGCTGGGTCCATTTGTTTTCTTAAACCCAAGAAAAGGCGTTCGTCATATCTGCTCGGCACTAAAACTTGGTATTTCCTTTTTGCTCTTTCGGCAACAGACATTTCAAATCCTGGCAAAAATATGGTAGTATCCCCCAAAGCATAAGTTACTCTTGGCTTGGACGTATCAAAAAACGTATTATAAGACCCTGGATTATTAGATAGGAAGGTATCATTGAATGTTTTCTTATATCTGCTGTCGTTTTCTCTATCTTTGAATACAACTTCATAGGTATAAGCCGTAGGACGGTATCTTTTAAACGGTCGTCCGTTTTCTGTATCTCGTTGCATTCCTGACTGAGTATCATATTCCATCAAGAAAAACACGTGAGCATTATTACCTCCACCATTGGTAAGTGGATCTCTCGTGTATTGCACCGACATGATAATTTCATCGTTGATTTCATTCCCTAAGCGATGCACAGCAGCAAAATCAGGCAATAATTTTAAGCCATAGTTGCTAATCACACTTTGAAACAACGGAATAGCCTTAGCGAAATCATCTGTGGCTTTTGCTTCAGACGTTGCTTTGGTCAAATACACTTTTCCTAAAAGATTTTCGGCGGCTGGCTTTGTAACTCTACCGTATTGGGCAGACTTTGCCTTTGCTTCCAAGTCTGGAATGGCTTCCATTAAATCTTTGATAATCTGGGTATATTGGTCGGCTACCGTCGCTCTCTTTACTATTTTTGTTGGAGCTAAAGTTTCTGTAAGTCTTAAATCTACCCCTCCGAAGAGTTGAGTTAGCAAAAAATAATGATGAGCTCTAATAAATTTTGCTTCCGCTATCCTTTGTTTTTTGACAGTTTCAGCCACACCATTAATATCTTTTGAACGATCTAAGATGGCATTGCAAGTATTAATACCCCTATAAAATTCGTCCCAAATTTGTTGAACATGCCCATTGCGAGTATCGAAATCGTTGGTATAAGTATTCATAAATTTCCAACTTCCATCGGCACCGTTAGTATAAGTGTCAGTACCAAAAATAGTAAAGTTATTACCTGCCTCCGTGCCGTACCATGTTCTAAGCGTATTATACGCTGCGGCTACAGCATCATCTAATCCTTTGGGGGTATTGATGTAAGCATTTGGAACGTTAGAAACAACACTTTCTTCCAGTATATCACTACAAGCTTGCGAGCCTAATAAGGCTAAAAATAGAAATCCAATTCTACTGTATTTTGATTGTATATATCTTGATAATTTCATTTTTCTATAAATATTAGAATTTAACATTTAAACCAAAGGTGATTGTTCTTATTGCTGGTGAAACGTTTGCGTTTACGTCTCCCCCGCCTACACCTGTTTCTCCATCTACATAGGTTTCAGGGTCAATACCTTTATATTTGCTACGATATTGTGCAAAAATAAAAGGTTGTTGAATACTAGTAAATATTCTAAGGCTTTCCATTTTCATTTTTGAACAAATCGCAGAAGGAACATTATAGCCTAAATTGATATTCCTAACCTTTATGAAAGAACCATCGAAATACAACAAAGATGAATTGTATTTAGGAAATTCTTGCGTAACTACGGGCTGCGGGAACTCATTTGTAGGGTTATTAGGCGTCCAATAATTAATGTTTAGGTTATTATATCTACCTGCCAATTGATTAAAATCATTGTGAAAACGACTTCTGATAAACTGACCAGCACGTGCATATAAAAAGAATGAAAAGTCAAAGCTTTTATAAGTAAACCTGTTGGTCATGCCTATCACAAAATTTGGAACGGCAGAACCCAAAATCTGACGGTCGTCGGCGTTAATTTTCCCGTCAGGACCGTCTATCAAATTACCAGCGGCATCTCTTCCTTTGATGTCTTCGATTCTGATTTGACCCACCTTATCGCCATACTTTGCGGCTTCATCGGCTTGGTCTTTTTGCCAAATACCTATTTTTTTCAAATCATAAAATACCGTTAAAGGCTCCCCTATAAAACGACCAGCGGCTATATCATCTACTTTGCCATTGGCAAGTTCGATAATGGCTTCTTTGTTTTTATTAAAAATAAAATCAGTCGTCCAGACAAAGCCTCCACGGTCAATATTTGTGGTTCCTAAGGTAAGTTCAATTCCTCGGTTGCGGGTTTGCCCGATATTAGTTGTAAATCCGCCAAAGCCTGTAGAAGTTGGCAAAGGTTGTGGTGCCAACAAATCTGTTGTATTAGTTTCATATACTTCCAAAGTACCCGAAATTTTACTGCCAAATAAACTAAAATCTAAACCAGCGTTGGCAGTAGTTGAGTTTTCCCATTTGAGGTCTGGATTTCCTATAGAGCCAGGTCTGTATCCATAAGCGGGAGTATTATCCCAAGCATAAGAAGTACGACCTAACAAAGCCTGAGTTTGGTAGGGATTTATACCCGTATTACCGATGGTTCCGTAGCTCAAACGAAGTTTTAGTTGGTCAATGAACTTAACGTCTTTCAAGAAATTCTCCTTTGTAATATTCCAACCAAATGCAACTGACGGAAAATAACCCCATTTTGTATTGGCACCAAATCGAGACGAACCATCGGCTCTTAAAGTAGCAGTAATTAAATACTTTTCCTTGTAGTCATAGTTTACTCTTCCCATGTAAGACAATAAAGCCCATTCTGTTAGACCTGTGTTAGCCCCCGTAATCTGGCTTGCGTCTCCTAATCTATAATATTGTTGGGTTTCGGCGGGTACACCATTTACAGAAATCGAAGTTCCCTCCAACCTTTCTTTCTGGTACGATTGAAGAGCCGTAACATTCAGATTATGAATCGCTTTGAATGTCTTATTGTAGGTAAGTATGTTTTCTACGGTATAATTTAATCGAATTTCTTCTGATGTACTACCCGTAGCATTTCCTCCTCGGTTAGCATTTGTAAAAGCACCAGTAAACCTACCATTTCTGCCAAAGGTAAAATCTGGTCCAAAGTTTACTCTGTATTTGAGTCCTTTGGCTATATCCCACTCGCCATATATACTATTAAAAGTTCGGTATCTTTTGGTTTCATCTACCTGTGCTCCATCTACGATTTCGGCAAGCGGGTTGGTTCTAAGTCCATCGTTGGTTGGCAAAAAACTTAGTGTTCCATCATCATTAAACGGTTTTCCCAAAGGGTTTTCTTGAAAAGCACCGCCCATTGGGTTATAAAACTCTCCGTTACGTTTGCTTCCCACAAATAAAGAAGAAATACCAATTTTTAACTTATTATTTAGCTTGTGGTCTATGTTTACTCTGAAAGTATATCTCGTGAAATCCTGTTTTTTAATTACGCCGATATCTTGAAATAAGTTACCTGAGATATTAAAATTAGTTTTTGCATCTCCACCCGAAAAGCCTAACTGGTGGCTTTGAATGGTTCCGCCTCGTAGCATGGCATCTACGTAATCAGTAGAAGTTCCTGCTTTTATGTTTGCTACTTCTCTTGGTTCAAAAATTTTGGCATCATCGGCTTCTGTTACAGTTCCCAAAGGATATTGACCAACTGACCTTCTGGACTCACGTTTATACTCTGCAAACTGCTCACCATTCATTACACCCGTTTTGCCCAGTACAGCATTTGCTCCTACGTATGAATCCCACGAAATTTGTGTTTTGCCTGCTTTACCTCTTTTTGTAGTAATAATAACAACCCCGTTAGAGCCTCTTGAACCATAAATTGCTGTTGCAGAGGCATCTTTCAAAACTTCCATTGACGTAATATCACTGGGATTAATGTCGTCTATGCCACTTGAAAGCGGGATTCCGTCCACCACGTATAATGGGTCATTCGAAGCATTGAAAGACCTTCTTCCTCTAATACGGATTTGTGCCCCCCCCCCTGGCTTCGACCCCGCTTGGGTTACATCTACACCTGCGGCACGACCTTGCAAGGCTTGGCGAGCATTAGTGATGGGTAGTTCAGCAATTTCTTTTCCACTTACTGAAGAAATAGAACCTGTCAACTGGCTCTTCTTTTGCGAGCCATATCCAACTACAACCACCTCATTCAACGAGGCGGCATCATCTTCTAAACTTACATCCACAGTTGATTGGCTGCCTACTTTTACCTCTTGTGCTTTGTAGCCAATGTAACTAAATACCAATATAGCGTTGTTAGCTACTTGTGTACTAAATTTACCAGCAGCGTCTGTAATAGCACCTTGTGTAGTGCCTTTTACCGTAACACTAACACCTGGCAATGGAGAGCCACCCGTGTCAGATACTTTCCCCGAGATAGCTCGGCCTTGAGCTTGTGCAAACTGCCAGCTTAATAAGACAGTAAACCCAAGCAATACTTTTTGTAGTAATTGTTTCATACTCAATTAATAGAGGGTTAAATAAATAAAGGATAAAAATACTTTAACTTAAAAAAAGTAAAATTATAATTAGAATAGTTACAAAATTAATTCTTAATTATACTTTTCGCCACTAAAATTTAATCAATTTCTAATATTTTTTTGACGAATTATGCTGAACTTTGAGCAAGAGACGTTAAGATATAGTAATTTAGCTGCTGAAATGTAATACTTATTCACATTTTGTTGTTTGGTGTTCAAATTTTCACTTTGATAAAAAGTGGAAATGAAAGCTTGCCGAATGACCAAAAATGATAAAAAGATGAAACCCCAATTACTAAAGATATCGAATCCTACCGATTCCTCATTCAATTTATTTGTTCAGGACACGCCATATTTTTCTACGCCATGGCATTATCATCCTGAATATGAAATCGTTTTGGTTTTAGAAAGCACTGGTAAGCGATTTGTTGGGAGTAGTATCACCGACTTTAAAACGGGAGACCTTTGCATGATTGGCTCTTATTTGCCTCATTATTACCGCAATGATGATGAATTTTACTCAAAAGATTCTACTCTAAAAGCAAGGTCATTGGTTATTCATTTTTTGGAAGAATTTTTGGGAGACAAGTTTTTGCAACTACCCGAAAGTCAGGCAATTAAGGCACTTTTGGAACGGTCTAAAAGAGGCCTAAGCTTTGGCGAAAAAACGGTCGAGAAAGTTACGCCTAAATTTAAAAATTTGCCAAATTTGGTAGGAATGGCTCGTTTATTAGAAATGATAGCTATTCTTACGATTCTGTGCGAAAGCGAAGACAAACAAGACCTCACAACTAACCCTATATCGCTACGGAATGAAGTTGATTCGGCTCGCATGAACAAGGTTTTTGAGTTTGTGATGCTAAAATATCAAGAAGAAATTCAGTTGAAAGATGTGGCAGACTTGGCAAATATGAGCGAGTCGGCATTTAGT
>NZ_JAYWCU010000116.1:0-7952 GCF_043780375.1 Emticicia sp.
TGAAGGAATTACAAGCTTTTATCAATGGAATATTCTTTTGCGAGCAGAAATTTTAACCCCAGAAGAATACTTATTAAAAATGGTAGCTCCAATCGGAAACATCGAAAATCAAGTTGGTCAAAAAGTACAATCAGTGGCAGAAGCAAGTTGGGATGCTTGGATAAAGCAATACCGCCCAAACGAAAATTCGAGGAATAGTACAATTTCTTACTATGAGAAAGGTGCTGTAATTGGTAGCTTATTGAACTTATATATTTTGGGCGAAACCAATGGAAAGAAAAGCTTGGATGATGTATTTCGCTTTCTATATAATGAGTATTACAAGAAACAAAATAGAGGATTTAAAGATGAAGAATTTCAAAAAGTTTGTGAACAAATGGCTGGCCATAGCATGGAAGATTTCTTCCAAAAGTATATTTGGAATACAATCCCAATTGACTATAATGATTTCTTTAAATATGTTGGATTGAAATTGTTGAAAGATTACGATACAAATACCCCATTTTTAGGAGCAACTATTATAAACAATAAAATCATCAATATTCAAAGAGGAACAGCAGCATATAATGGTGGACTTAACGTAAATGATGAGATTTTAGAAATCGATGGAATAAAAATAGAAAACCCTCAAGGAGCTATTTTAGATAAAAAAGTGGGAGATACAATTAAAGTAAAAGTTAAAAGATTTGGTCAAGAAATGACTTATAATATAAACTTAACTTCAAATCCAGCAGCAAGAGTCAAACTTGAAAAAGTACAAAACATTTCACCAGAACAAGAGATGCTTTATAAAAAATGGTTATTTATAAAATAGTTATGTGACACAATTCTCCGAATTGTGATTTTACAATTCGGAGAATTATAGTACAAGATTAATCAATAGAATCTAATATCATTTCAAAATCTTCTGACATTTCTTTGAAACGATTGACAACTTTTTCCATAAAAGTATCACCTATCATTTCTTCGATTTCGTCTTCTCCTGCAACGTCATACTCATTTACTTTGTAGGTTTGTTCATACATCCCAGCCTCAAACTTAATAATAAACTTATTGTTCCAAGCATAAAGTGAGACTTTGCAAAAATCATTGGGAATTTCTTTGATGAATTTCATTTTCGAATATTTTGTTCATAATTAAAGTGCAATTTTACATAAGTTTTCTCAAGTGTCGAAATATTTGTCAATAAATAATTATCGCCTAATTTTAATTTAAAACATTTTATTTGTATGTTAAATAAATATAATACTTTTAGAAAATACATTTCATTTTTTATTTTCATTACTTTTATTTCTTGTGAAAGGTCAAAAAAAGACACTGAGCTTTTTTTTATTCAAGGTAACGTAGCATACAAGAAAGGAAACTATGAAGAAGCAATAAAATTTTATACCGAGGCAATTGAAAAAACACCTGACTTTGCAGATGCGTATAATAATCGTGGAACAGTAAAATTGGCTAAAAATGACTTAGAAGGTGCTATTTTAGATTTTGAAAAAGCAGTTTCGATTGACAATGAGTTTGCATTTGCAAAATACAATTTGGGTGAAACATATTCGAGAATCAATAATTTAGATAAATCAATCGAAATTTTAAAGCAGATTGAATCAAAATACAAAGATTCAGCATCGTACTATGTTACATTAAGCTCAATTTTTATTAAAAAAAATAATTTCCCTGAAGCAAATATTAATATTTTGAAAGCATTGACTCTTGATAAAAACAATGAAGGTGCATTAACTAATCTTGGTTTTATACAATATTCCGAAAAGAAATTTTCTGATGCCAAAATAAGTTTCGAACGAGCAATAAGTCTCAATTCTAAAAATGAATTTGCACTGAATAATCTTAGCTTAATTTATGCAAATTTTGAAAACTACAATAAAGCCATTGAATTAGTAGATAATGCTTTAAGTTTAAATAATTCAATACTATTTAAAAACAACAAAGGCTATTATTTATTAAACATTGGAAAATTGCAAGATGGTAAAAATTTAATTGATAAAGCCCTTGAAGCCGATGCAAACAATGCTTGGGCTTATCGAAATTTGGGTGTTTATTATTTGCTATCAAAAAAACTCACCCAAGCATTAGAAAATTTTGAAAAGTCCGACAAACTCGACCCATCGGTTGAACTACTCAATTATTATTTAGGGCTTACACAACAAAGCTTAGGCAATCTATCAAAGGCTTGTCAATATTGGAAAGTTGGCAAAAAGCTTAATGAACAAAAATCAATTGAAATGTTAGCAAAACATTGCAAACAATGATTTATAGTTTTTAAATACTTGAGTATTCAACTCTCCATCTAATTCTATTTCAATTAACTTGGCTTTTACACTTTTACTATAAAAGTCTGATAAAGCCATTTTTAATTCATTTTCGGCTGAGATTTTCGTGTATTCCAAACCTGCTTCAATTGCAGTATGATATGCCGAAAAATTTTGTTTTGTAGCAAAATATTCTTCCACTTCTGGTTGTCTATTTGGTCCATCAATGATTTTAAAAATGTTTCCTCCATGATTATTTAAAACGATAACTCGCAGATTATCAGGCAAATACGTATTCCAAAAAGCATTTCGGTCATAGAAAAACGACATGTCGCCAATCAAACAAGTAACAATTTTATCAGTTTTTAAAGCACAACCCACAGCAGAACTTAACGAACCATCAATGCCACTTGTACCTCGATTGGCAAAAACTTCAACATTTTTACCAATTTCTAAGCCTATGAGATTTGCATATCGTACTGGCATACTGTTTGCAACATGAAATATCGAATTCTCAGGCAAGTTTTCAAGTATATTTCTGATTGCTTTAAACTCACAAAACTCAATATTAGTTAGGAATTTATTCAATTGACTTTTAGCTTTTGAATTAGCTTGTTGCCAATTTTGATAATAAGATTCGTCCTCTTCTTCATCACCTTCTTTAAATTTTAAAAAATCTAAATCCTCAAAAAGTTGATTAAAAAAATATTCGGGTGAAACTTCAATTTTATGAGTGAGTGTTTGGAATGGGTCTATTATTTCAGCATTCTCTTGAATATGAAAATGATATCGAGGTTTATTATTCCGTATAAATATTTTTAAGTTTTTAGAAATAATCGACTTGCCACAAGTAATTAGTAATTCTGGTTTCAGAGAATATAGTAAATCTTCATTTTTAGAAGAAAGAATCACATCGGATGCAATTCCGCCGCCCGCTTGATTATTGAGATTTGAAATTATATCTCCCAAAATTGGAATCGAAAACTCTTCAGAAATTTGTTTAAGTGTTTTATTGAGAGCAGAACTCTGTCGATGCCCAACTATAATTAACTTTCTTTCAGACCCTTGCCAAATTTCACGAAACTGTTGCCAAAACTCTTTTGATAGTTTTTTTTCTACATTTACATTCTCAATAATACTAACACTTCTGTCAAACGTAATCTCCTCATTATCAACAGGATAGAAAGGTTCACGAATCGGAACATTTATATGAACAGGACCTTTTGGTAAAGTTTGACTAAGGTTAATTGCTTCATTGACAACTCTCTCAATTTGCCAAACCGCATCTTTATTTGTATAATCAGAAGGTATCTCAAAACTTTTTTTTACATGTTTGCCAAAAATATCTCTTTGATAAATGGTTTGTCCATCGTACTGGTGAATCCATTCTGGTGGACGGTCGGCGGTTAATATCAATAATGGGATTTCTTGAAAAAAAGCTTCTGCCACCGATGGAGCAAAATTATAGGCAGCCGTTCCTGATGTACAAACAAGAGCAACAGTTTTTTCTGTAACTTGGGCCATCCCCAGTCCTATAAATCCTGCCGAACGTTCATCGCTTATACTATAAGTTTGAATCTCAGGATGCCGAACCATTGCAATTGTCAAAGCAGCACTTCTTGAACCTGGACACAAAATAGCAGTTCGTACATCTTTCCTTGCACAAATTTCAGCAATATTATAAATTGGCGAAAGTTTGTTGTTTTTTAAACTATCCATTGCTAAAAAAATTTGGAATAAGTTTTAACAAAAAAAGGCACGTAAAACGCACCTTTTTTAATATTATTTGTAGTTTTTGATAATAGTCCATAGAAAAAATAATAACACTTTCAATTCCATTGCGGCTCTATCAATCACTATTAATTTTAACCTAAATATGCTTTTAAAGCCTTACTTCTTGAAGTTTGGCGTAAGCGACGAATTGCTTTTTCTTTAATTTGGCGTACACGCTCACGAGTCAGATTAAATTTCTCACCAATTTCTTCGAGAGTCATAGCTTGCTCACCATTCAAACCAAAGTAATAAGTAATCACTTCTGCTTCACGTTGAGTCAAAGTTGACAATGCTCTCATAACTTCTCTTCGAAGTGAGTCATCAATCAAACCTTGATCAGGCTTAATTTCACTATCATTTTCCAAAACATCCAGCAAACTATTTTCTTCACCTTGTACAAATGGTGCATCAACAGATACGTGGCGACCAGAAATTTTCAAAGTATCAATTACTTCCGCAGCGGTAATTTCCAAAACCTCAGCTAATTCTTCTGGTGATGGTTCACGTTCAAATTTTTGTTCGAGGTCTGAAAAAGTTTTTGAAATTTTATTCAACGAACCTACACGGTTCAACGGTAATCTTACAATACGAGATTGTTCTGCCAAAGCCTGCAAAATCGATTGACGAATCCACCAAACTGCATAAGAAATAAATTTAAAACCACGCGTCTCATCAAATCTTTGAGCTGCTTTTATTAAACCAAGATTACCTTCATTGATCAAATCACCCAAAGATAAACCTTGATTTTGATATTGCTTTGCCACAGAAACCACGAAACGCAAGTTCGCTTTTGTCAAACGCTCCAATGAAAGTTGGTCGCCTTCTCTGATTTTCTGGGCAAGAATTACTTCCTCATCGGGAGTTAGCAAATCTACTTTTCCAATTTCTTGGAGATACTTATCAAGTGATTGACTTTCTCTATTTGTAATTTGCTTACTAATTTTTAGCTGACGCATATTTTCTTATTAAGCGGGACAACACCCGACATATTTTCTAAGATAACGAAAAAACACTTAAACTCTTATTATTTGAACAATTAAACTTTCGTAAATGTTCAAAATGCCAGTTCTGCACTACAGACATTTAACAAATTATTGTTTGTCAGGTCTTGGTAAAAGAGACTTTCTTGACAAACGAAATTTCCCTGTTTTAGGGTCAACTTCCAATAATTTAACTTGTAATTCTTCACCAATTTCAAGAACCCCATCCATACTCGGTAGTCTTTCCCATGAAATTTCTGAAATATGTAGTAAACCTTCTTTACCAGGCATAAATTCAACGAATGCTCCAAATGGCTGAATAGATTTTACTTTTGCATCATAAACTTCGCCAACTTCTGGCGTTGCTACAATTCCATAAACTCTTTTCTTAGCTTTGTCCATACTCTCGCCATTGGCAGAGAAAATTGAAACATAACCTTTACCATCTTTTTCTTCAATCGTAATGGTTGCACCTGATTCACGTTGAATTTCTTGAACTATTTTACCACCTGGTCCGATTACTGCTCCGATAAATTCTTTCTCAATAACAATAGTGAAAGCACGTGGTGTATGAGGTTTCAATTCTGGACGAGTGGCTGAAATTGCCTCTTTCATTTTACCCAAAATATGAATTCTACCCGCTTTTGCTTGCTTTAATGCTTGCTCTAAAACTTCAAATGACAAACCGCCAATTTTAATGTCCATTTGGCAAGCCGTAATTCCATCTTCAGTTCCGGTAACTTTAAAATCCATATCACCGAGATGGTCTTCGTCGCCCAAAATATCAGATAAAACTGCCCATTTACCAGTTTCTGGATTTGTAATTAAACCCATTGCAATTCCAGAAATCGGAGCTTTAATTGGCACACCGGCATCCATCAATGCTAAACATCCCGCACAAACGGTTGCCATTGACGACGAACCGTTAGACTCAAGAATATCTGAAACGATACGAATTGTATAAGGATTATCAATATCGGCAGGAAGAATTTTCTTCAAAGAACGTTGAGCCAAATTTCCGTGACCAATTTCACGACGACCTGCTCCACGGTTTGGTTTAATTTCACCAGTAGAAAAACCTGGGAAATTATAGTGCAAATAAAATTTGCTATAACCCGAAACCATTACTTGGTCGATAATTTGCTCATCCAGTTTCGTTCCAAGTGTTGCTGTTGTCAAAGATTGAGTTTCGCCACGAGTAAACAATGCTGCACCATGTGCCGATGGCAAGAAATCAACTTCACAAACGATTGGACGAATTTCGTCTAATTTACGACCATCCAAACGTTTACGCTCATCTAAAACCAAATTACGAGAAGCATAATATTGAATATCTCCAAAATATGTTTTTGCAAAAGACTTTTTCGCAGACAGCTCTTCTTCTGAAAGTGTAGCAAGAAAATCGCTAAAAATTGCACCAAATTTCTCTTTTCTTACGTCTTTTTGATTGCTACCTTCCAAACAAACTGCATAAACTTTGTCATAAAGTTCTGCATTCATACGTTCACGTAGTTCTTCATCATGTTTTTCATGGCAATAAACACGCTTAGTAGTTTTACCAACCATTTCACCGAATGCAGTTTGAGCAGCTACCTGTACAATAATAGCTTCATGACCAACCTTTATTGCTTCAATCATTTCTTCTTCTGTACATTGGTCAGCCTCACCTTCTACCATGATGATATTTTCCAACGTTCCAGCAACTATTAAATCAAGACTTGCTTTTTTAATTTCTGTTGTAGTTGGATTAACTACATATTTTCCATCAATTTTTGCAACTCTAACCTCCGAAATTGGGCCATTGAATGGGATATCTGAAGCAGCAATCGCAGCCGAAGCAGCCAAAGCAGCCAAAGCATCGGGTTGTACTTCCGAATCTGCCGAAATCAAATAAACCATTACCTGTACATCTGCATGATAATCTTCAGGAAAGATTGGACGTAATGCACGGTCAATCAAACGACTGATTAAGATTTCATTATCTGATAAACGACCTTCACGGCGTTGGAAACTTCCTGGAATTTTACCTGCTGAACCAAATTTTTCTTGGTAATCAACCGATAAAGGCAAAAAATCTGTTCCTTCTTTGTGTTCTTGGGCAGCGACAACAGTAGCTAATAACATGGCGTTGCCGCATCTTACTACTACCGAACCATCTGCTTGTCTTGCTAATTTTCCTGTTTCGAGGGTAATCACTTTGCCATCGGGCATTTCGATGGTCTTGGAGTGAATGTTAAACATTTTTTAGTTTAAGATTAAACCACGTTTCCGCTTTTGACGTGGCAATGTATTATCCGTTATTCCGCGGGGATAAAACTTACTAATATTTTGTAGTGATTTTGGCAAAAGAAAATCAGGGCATTCCCAAAGGAAAACCCTGATTTTATTAATATTACTTACGAATTCCTAATTCAGCAATGATAGCTCTGTAACGAGAAATGTCATTCTTGTACAAATAATCAAGCAATCGACGACGCTTACCAACCAATTTCAACAAACCTGCTCTCGTAGAGTAATCATGTTTGTGAGATTTTAAATGCTCAGTAAGGTGGATGATACGAAAAGTAAATAATGCGATTTGAGATTCAGCAGAACCTGTATCAGTCGCTTTTTTTTGAAAACCTTTGCCTGCAAAGATTTCTTCTTTTTTCTCCGTAGTTAAATACATTTGATCTTAACTTAGATTAATAAATATGAAAATAATCGCAAAGATAAGGTTTAATTTTCAATAATTAGTGAAAATTACAAAATCGTTTAGGATATTTATGCGAATAGAAAACAAAAAAGCCTTCCTCATCGGAAAAGCTTGGTTCCAGCGAAATATGTTCCAGCGAATTAACCCTACTTTTCAATTACTCCAATATTTGTAGACTTTTCCAGTTCTCTCTTAAAATTACCCAAAGCAAACTGCTGCAATTCTATCAACTCATCC
>NZ_JAYWCU010000117.1:0-66909 GCF_043780375.1 Emticicia sp.
CAATAATTTTTCAAAAAACATTTATATTTGACCTATTAAAAACTATAATTTTACGCTAAATGGCAACCGAATACTTAGGAATTGATGTGGGCGGCACAAACGTCAAAATGGGCATTGTTGAAGCTCAAACTGGTAAACTTTCAAATTTTTATAGCCATGACACGGCAAGTTGGCGGAAATCGGGGCATTTTGTTGAACGTCTTGGCGATGCCATTTCGGTTCAATTAGTCGAAAACAAGGATGTTCTGAAAGTAGGTATTGGTGTACCTGGGCTTATATCTCGTGACCGCTCAACGCTTGTTGAAATCACGGCAATTCCTGAAATAAATGGTACGCCTATTATTCCTTATTTGAAGGAACGCTTCCCAAAATGTGGTTTTTACTTAGAAAATGATGCAAATGCTGCTGCTTTAGGAGAATATTACTTCGGCGAAGATGATAGTATTCCAGAAGATTATATCATGGTTACGCTCGGAACTGGTGTAGGCGGTGCAGCTATTCTTGACAAACAAGTATTTAAAGGGGGTGGAGGAAATGCGATGGAGCCTGGTCATGTGCCTTCAAAAAACGGAAAAGTGTTGGAACGTAATATTGGCAAAAATGAATTACTCGATTTAGCGAATATGATGCGAAAAACCTATACAGGCAAAACTCAACTTCCTAACGATGGCACGATTTCGACAACTGGTTTAGTTGCTGCTGCTGCTGAAGGTGATGAATTGGCTCAAAAAATATTTAATGAAGTAGGTGAAATGTTAGGAAATGCCTTGGTTTCGATGATCCGCATTTTAGATATTACAACTATCTTAGTCGGCGGTGGACTTTCGGCTTCATTCGATTATATAATGCCATCAATTACCAAACAATTGGAATATTGGTTGACACCTTATTATCTTAACACACTTATTATCAAGAAAGCTACGCTCGGAAACGATGCAGGTTTACTTGGTGCAGCCAGTTTGTGCTTTTAAACCCAATCACTTCCGCAAAAAGAGGCTTTTTAAAGCCCTAAACCGCTAAAACTATGGAACTCTCCCATGCTATCTCCGACGCAGTGCTTACACTTGCCGGAGTATTTGTATTTTTTCAATACTTACGTAAACTCGAATTAGCAACGTGCTTACTTTGGGAAGCCTTCATTTTATCGGTTACGGCAGCGGCTTTTTTCGGAGTTATTCGTTTTTTGGGCTACTCTCAAGCAATCGTTGTTTCTGTATTTTTTCAGCATTTGGCCAGCACAGTTGGTGCATTTTGCTTAGTTTTGGTTAGTTTTTTGTTAGTAGCACGCAAGCCTGTTGAAAAAAACATCGCTTATATTGTTGTGGCGTTAGGGTTTATGGTTTTTGCATTTGTACAGTTTACAGGTAATCAGCAAGTTTTGCAATATGTTTCTATGATTGCGATTCCATTGGTTTTATTAATTGGCATTTTTGGACTTTTTAAAGGTCAATCTGCCATTGGTCAGTGGTTAATTTTAGGCGTAATCGCCTTGGTTTTTGCAACTTATAACAAAACTTTTATGCCAAATTCGATTTTTGACACGACTGATATATATCATTATTTGGTAGCGATTAGTTTACTTTGCTTTGGAGGGGCTGCAAGACATCATCAGATAAAGTAATTTATAAATAAGCTCATACCTATCGTACAAAAAAGGCTTAGATTTTTAAAATCTAAGCCTTTTTATTAAGCCTGATTATCTAATATCTACTCAATCACCTTTGGTACTTGAAAATACTCTCCGTTTTGACTCGGTGCATTTTTCAATCCTTTTTCTCTCGAAAGTTCATTTTTTGCTATGTCTTCTCTAAATACATTCACTTCTTCACTCATGTGTGTAAGAGGTAGCACATTGGTCGTGTCAAGTTCTTTTAGTTGGTCCATCCAATTCAATATCTTCGATAAATCATCAACCATTTTTACGCTCTCATGTTCACTTAGTTCCAAACGGGCTAAATGTGCCATTTTCTCTACTGTTTTTTTATCAATTTCCATTTTTCTCCCCCTTATTTAGTCTTTATGGTTGTTCAACGTAAGTTGAATTGTTTCGTAAACTTGGTTTTTCAAAGCTTCAATATCTGCTTTCGTTTTGCCTATCGTTTCAATGGGTGCATGTACAATCACTCGCAAGCGATGCCAAGAGATAAGCGTGTTTGGCATTACTTTATAATTGTCCAACAACGAAATCGGCACAATTGGAACTTGATTTTCTATTGCCATCGAAAAAGCACCATCTTTGAATGGCTGAACCATGTCTGGAATATTTTTTGAATGAATACCTCCTTCTGGAAAAATCATGATACTTCTACCCGACTTCAACGCTTTAATTGAGCGAGTGAGTGCTTTTATTCGACTACCTTTATGGTCTCTATCAACTTGAATGTGTAGCTTGGCAAACATATATCCGAACAAAGGAATGTTTTTTGCTGAACTTTTTCCCATAAAAGCAAAGAAGTTTTTAATGACAACGCCCATCATGGCGATATCAAGGTAACTAAAATGATTGGCACAAAAAACATACGCTTTTTTGTTGTCAAGTTTGGCTTCATAAGTTACTTTGATAGGCATTCCAATCAAAAAAAAGAAAATATTCCCCCAGATTCGGTTACAATAATGTGCAATAGGTTTGCAATCTTCTCGTTGCAAAGCAATAAAAACAATAGGAAACAAAAGTAAAAAAATCAATAAAAACCAAAAAATACACCAACCTGTATAAATCCAAAAAAATATTTTCATACGCTTTTTTTACATCGTAGGGCTTCAAAATTTTGAAGCCCTACAAATATATTATCTATTTAATTTCATTGTGTAAATCAACTGGTTTTGAATTTTTACGCATTCGGATATTAAGCACCTCAACTAAAAATGAAAAAGCCATTGAAAAATAAACATACCCTTTTGGAACATGAACCTTGAAGGCTTCGGCAACAAGTAATGTTCCAATCATCACCAAGAAAGACAAGGCTAGCATCTTAATGGTTGGGTGTCGCTCAACAAAATCACCGACACTTCCTGCAAAAGCCAACATTGCAAACGTTGAAAGCACTACCGAAACACTCATCACAACGATGTTATCAGTCATACCAATAGCTGTAATTATAGAGTCAATAGAAAAAACTATGTTGATAATGGCAATATCAAAAATTGCTCGTGAGAGCTTTGAAACATTCTTTTTACCACTAATATTTTCCTCGCGTCCTTCCAATTTTTGATGAATTTCGGAGGTAGCTTTATAAAGTAGGAAAAGACCACCCATTAACAAAATAATATCTTTTCCACTAAATCCTATATCAAAAGGTAAGCCAATATCTCTTAATGTAAATAAATCTGTTTGCAAGCCCAAAATCCAACCTATTACAAAAAGCAAAGCAATACGAATAAACATCGCCATAATGAGACCAATTCGGCGAGCTGTTTTTTGCTCTTTATGTGGAAGTTTTGAAGAAATAATCGAAACGAAAATGATATTATCTACTCCCAACACAATTTCTAAGAGTGTCAACGAAAAGATGCTTGTCAAAGCTGCTGTTGTTAAAATTTGTTCCATTGAGGTTTAGTTTTTTTGTTTATATGGCGAAATTACCGTTTTTACATCTTTCTGCCAAATTTTGATTAGATAAACGGAAAGTTTGTGGATATTCTAATGTCATATTTGCTGATGAAGTTCACTGTACTTAAATGAATAAAAAGAGTAAAACAAATCAAACTAATACGCTATATCCATAAAAAAAGGCTTATTTCACAAAAAAGTATTATTATTTAACTGAATTTTGGTTGAACAAAGCCAATAAAGTACTTACTTTTGTTACATTCAACCGCTTTATTTTGTTTTTAATGAGACTTACCAAAAATTTACTAACCGAAACATCAACCCTTCAACTTCCTGAAAAAGTCCTTCAATTTGGTACGGGCGTTTTACTTCGTGGATTGTGTGATTATTTTATTGACAAAGCCAATAAACAAGGCATTTTCAATGGCAGAATTGTAGTTGTGAAATCAACTGATTCGGGTGGAGCCGATGCTTTCGCCGAACAAGATAATCTATATACATTGTGCGTACGAGGCATTGAAAAAGGTATTCCGACCGAAGAAAATATTATTTGTTCGGCAATCAGTCGAGTACTTTCTGCTCAAAGTGAATGGAATGCAATTCTTGAAACTGCTCAAAATACCAATATTGAGATAGTTATATCGAATACGACCGAAGTAGGCTTACAATATGTTGAAGAAAGTATCCGTCAAACACCGCCCACTTCATTTCCTGCAAAATTGACCGCCTGGCTTTATGAAAGATTTCAAGCAAAACAAGCTGGTGTTGTCATTATTCCAACCGAACTAATTGTTGGTAATGGTGATAAGTTGAAAGACATTGTTTTGAAATTGTGTGTTTATAATCAACTACCCGCTCGTTTTACGGAATGGCTTGAAAGCGAAAATATTTTTTGTAACTCATTAGTTGATAGAATAGTACCTGGCAAACCAAAGGGAGAAGCTTTGATTGAGCTACAAAATTCACTTGGTTACGACGATGAGTTGCTTGCTGTTGCCGAAACCTACCGTTTGTGGGCAATTCAAGGCAACGAAAAAGTAAAAGAGATTTTGACTTTTGCTGATGCTGATGGAGGAGTGAAAATTGCGAAAAATATTGAGCAATATCGTGAGTTAAAACTCAGAATGTTGAACGGTACACATACGCTCATGTGCGGAATAGCCTATTTGTCTGGTTACCAAACGGTGAAGGAGGCTTTGGCAGACGACATGATTGAAAAATTCACTACGAATTTAATGATGAGCGAAATTGCTCCTGCGATTCCTTACAAAATAGATGCAAAAGTGGCTCAACGCTACGGTAGAGATGTTTTAGATAGATTCAGAAACCCATATTTAGACCACCAATGGATAAGCATTACGCTGCAATATACTATGAAAATGCAGATGCGAAATATTCCATTGTTATTAAATTATTACAAAGAATTTAATACTGTTCCGCAATATTTTACACGAGGTTTTGCCGCATATCTATTATTTATGAAAGCCGTTAAAGTAGAAAATGGCAAATATTTTGGAGAACGTGAGGGAGAATCTTATCCAATCCAATGTGATTCGGCGGCTTATTTTTATGATGTTTGGAAAAACCCTAAAGCAGAAGAAGTAGTTGAAACCGTTTTATCTAATCAAGACCTTTGGGGAACAGATTTAACACTATTGAAAGATTTTGCTGAGAATGTAACGACACATTTATCAAATATGATGACTATAGGTGTAAAAGAAGTTGTTTCGGCCTTAAATGTTTATGCTTAGTACTAGCATTCGTGAGTCAGCAGTTGATGATTTTATTATTAAAAAGCCTCATTAGCAAAAACTAATGAGGCTTTTTTGATAAAAATGCTCTGTATAAGAAACCCCTTGTTCAGAAAATTCTAAAACCCAACCGACTTTAATTTCAAACCAGCCGTTTCTTCTAAGCCAAAAATTAAGTTCAAATTCTGTACTGCTTGACCCGATGCTCCTTTTGTTAGATTATCTATAACGCTGCTTATCAGTAAGTTATCGCCATTTTTTTCTAAATGCAATATACATTTATTGGTGTTTACAACTTGTTTCAAATCAATTTCTTGCTCACTCAAATGCGTAAACGGGTGCGAATTATAATAGTTTTTATACAATTCTTTGGCTTCTTCGAGCGTTCCCAAAAACTTAGTGTAAACATTAGCCATTATGCCACGAGTAAAATTACCTCGGTAAGGAATAAAATTTATCGAGTTTTCAAAGTTTGGTTGCAAACCTTTAATACTTTGATTTATTTCCTGCAAATGTTGGTGCGTAAAGGCTTTATAAATCGAAATATTATTATTTCGCCAACTAAAATGTGTAGTTGCCGAAAGCGATTGTCCCGCACCTGTGCTGCCCGTAATGGCACTTACATGAATATCATCTTTTATCAAACCTGCATTTGCCAAAGGTAAAATAGCCAACTGAATACTCGTAGCAAAACAACCAGGGTTAGCTACTTTTGTGGCATTTTTGATAGTTTCTCTTTGTAATTCGGGCAAACCATATACAAAACCATTACTTTCATCACGAAAATCTGTGCTGAGGTCAATAATTTTTACATTTGCAGGAATATCGTTTTGAGCCAAAAATTTTCTGGATTCGTTATGTCCCGAACATAAAAAGAGGGCATCTATATTATCAAAAGATTGTTCGTCTGTAAATAATAAATCGCTTTCGCCCAATAAATCACCATGTGTGGAATAAATAGGTTTTCCCACTTGACTTTTTGAATTGACAAAACTAATATTTACTTGTGGGTGATCGAGCAAAATACGAAGCAGTTCGCCACCAGTATAACCAGCCCCACCAATAATTCCTATGTTTATTTTCATCTGCAAAATTTTGCCTTAGCAATTGGTTCTTTTAAATTCTAACAACTATTTTCACAAAAAAAGTTAAAAAAGCAATTTTTTTAACAATCCGCAACAAAATTACGCAAGCTATCAGATAAAACTCATATTTTTGAGGAAATTTCAAATCCAAACGTTAATGATACTTTTAGAAATCCCTTGGAACGTCAATCCAATCATTGTAAAATTAGGTAGTTTTGAACTCCGCTGGTACGGACTACTTTTTGCTTCTGGCTTTTTGCTTGGTTACCAAATCATGGCTCACATCTTCAAAAAAGAACGAAAACCAGAAAAAGATTTAGATACCCTTTTGTTTGTAATGATTATTGCAACCGTTATTGGGGCAAGATTTGGACATTATTTCTTCTATGAATTTGATAGTTTTCTGAAAAATCCAGGCACGTTTCTTTTAGAGATGATTACACCTCCCTATTCGGGTTTGGCAAGTCATGGGGCTTTGGTCGGTATCGTTACTGCGTTGATTTTGTATGCTCGCAAGCACAAAGACCAACCATTTCTGTGGATTGCTGACAGAATTGTGATTTTGGTTGCGTTGGCTGGTTTTTTTATTAGAATGGGGAATTTGATGAACCACGAAATTGTTGGCAAAGAAAGTAATTTACCATGGGCATTTCGATTTAATCTTTTCAGTTTAAACCCCGACGACGGCTCGCTTAGAATGACTCCTGAAGGTTTTGCTCGTCATCCTGCACAACTTTACGAAGCACTTTCTTGTTTACTTATTTTTGGAATTTTGTATTATTTATGGAATCATTTTAAAGAAAAAACGCCACAAGGGCTTTTGCTCGGTATTTTCTTGATTTGGGTTTTTGGTTTACGTTTCTGTTATGAGTTTTTGAAAGAAAACCAAGAAGCATTTGAAGATAAAATGACTCTGAATATGGGGCAAATCTTGTCTATTCCAGCAGTTTTGCTTGGTATAGGTATTTTGATTTATACTTTTACGAAAGGGAAAGATAAGACCTTAGTGTAAAAAAACATCAAAATCGTTCCCTTCGACTATGCTTAGGGAACGATTTAATAGTTTACTCTAATGGGGAAGCGGTTCGACACTTCGATTGGGTGGGGCTATAATCGAATAAGCCCCCGTATCATACAACGAAATTAAGTGGATATGTAAACTATCGGCTTGACGCTTAAGATTTTCTACCACGTAACGTTTGTTCGAATCATCAACAATTATCAAACTCGTATGGAACTTCGAGAATGAAGGGTTTAGATTTCTGATTGCATTGTTTGAGAGTAGCACATAATCAGCACCTCCTTCCAAATTTCCTTTAAATTTTTTCTGTAACCACAAAATTCGTTTTCCTCCAAAATCTACAAACGAAACGCCTTGTTTATTGGCATATTGACCTGCGTTTAAGAAATTCTTACTTGACACACCCTGCTTATCATAGTAATTTTTAAGATGAAAATTATAAATTTTCGGACTTTCGAGCAAAGCCGAATCGGCAATGAACGTAGCCGATTTCCCATCAATAATACTAATACCCGATTTCTTAGGAATAAAGTGAAAAGTAAGGTTTTTCTGATTGCTTTGAGAATAATCTTTAAAGATATTTAGGAAAGTTAGAAGGACGAATATCAACAAAGTAAGTCGCAAATACTTGATTTCGGAACGAAGAAAAAACAAACAAATTAGCACTATTGCTGCGTAAAGCATCAACATTTCCGGAATTGAAATGGAGAAACCTTTTAGTGTTGCTAAAGGTAATTTTTCGACAATAAAAATACTTTTATTGAGCCAAAGTAAAGAGTATTTTAGAATGAAAATGATGATTGATGAGAGGATTGGAATTTTAGCAAAAAACAGCAAAGCCAAACCCGCTGGCAAAACCGAAAACGAAAAAAATGCAACAAAAGGATTAGCAATAAGAAAATAGGTAGGAAATTGATGAAAATAATAAACACTCAATGGAAAAGTAAATAATTGTGCCGAAAAACAAACACACGAACCTTCCCAAAGACCTCTAACCGCTGGATTATTTGGCGTAGCTAATTGGTTGAGGTAAGGATGCAAAAAAATGATGCCAATAATTGCCAAATACGACAATTGAAAACCTACATCAATTAGCCAATAAGGATTCCAACAAAGCAGCAAAAGTGCAGAAATTGCCAATGTATTATAAATATTTTGGCGGCGGTCGAGGGCTGTTCCGAGTTGAATAAATGAAAACATCACCGTTGCTCGAAGTACGGTCGAGGAAAGCCCAGTAAAAACAGCATACGCCCATAAAATACTGATAATCAACGCAGTAAAAAAATGTTTGCCATATTTTCCACGCTTTTTTATCCAGCCAAAAATCCAACCTAAGAACAAAAACAAGATGCCGACGTGCATGCCCGATACCGAAAGTACATGAATTGCCCCTGATGCCGAATAAGCATTGAGCAAATCGTTGTCAATGTCATCTCGCAAGCCAACAACCATTGCATTAGCCACTGCATATTCGTTGGGTGTTTGAATACTTGCCTTAAAAACACTATCGGCATATTGATTAGCTTTGTACGAAATTTCAAGAATTTTGGATGGTGGCTCGTGCCCTATTTTTATATATTCTTTTCCCCACAAAAAATGATGGGCATAAATGCCTTTGTATTGCAAAAATCGGCGGTAATCAAATTCTTCTGGATTTTTTGGAGCTTCCACCTCACGAGGCATGTTTTTCAACAAAAACACATCGCCATATTGTGGTCTTTCAGACTCTTCACGGTTGAAATAAAGCAAGACTTTTCCAGTCGATTTTTGCCATTTTCCACTAATTTTGATAGAATTTATAGTTGCTTCTACTTTGTAAGTTTTAGATTTTACTTCAACGTTGGAAGTGATAATAGCCTGATAATGAGTAAATTGAGGAAGATTTGTGAAATGATTTGGCTGGTTGATAGCAGTTTTTTGATAAGTTAAAGCCCAACCAGCCAAAAATAGTAAAAGCATTAAAACTGCTCCACGAATTAGCGGAACGCCGCCCGACGGAACGCCGCCCGACGGAACGCCGCCCGCAGATTTTCGGAAATTAATAGAAATGCCAAAAATGAGCAATAAAACGCCAAACAAGTAATAGATATTTTGGAAAAACAGCGGTACGCCGTCCGACGGAACGCCGCCCGACGATGTTTGCAAATACACAATTATTCCCAAAATAAAAAATAACAAATAACGAACTACTGGAAAAGCGGTAAATTTCATTTTTTGATTAACTTGTCTAATAACCAATTCGCAACAACTTCATTTTCTTCAGGAAAAGTCCAATGACCTGTTTCTTGATATAATTTTAACTCTTTTGGAGAAGAAATTGAGTTATATGCGGCCCACATTGACGTTGGTGGACAAGTTTCGTCATTAAAACCCATCGAATAAATACAAGGTACTTTCATTTGTTTGGCAAAATTGACTACATCATAGTAAGAAGCAGTTTTGATTTTAGCTTCTGTATTATTTTGGGCATTATTTTTATCAAAAATATGAGGCCAACCGCCTGCTCTTCCTTTCAAATAACCAACCATGTCGGCCATTGCAGGATAAGTCGGAGCGGCCCATTTCACACGAGAATCAAGAGCTGCCGTAACAATAGATAAAGCCCCGCCTTGGCTACCGCCTGTTACCGCTAAGTTTGTGCCATCAAATTGTGGCATACTCACCAAAAAGTCGTTGGCACGAACACAGCCCAAAAACACTCTTTTATAATAATAATAATCACGATTATCTAAATTATAAGTATGATAGCCATTCAAAGCACTTGCACCTAAATCAGTATAAACACTCGCATCCATCGTAACAGGCACTCCATGAATGCCAATTTCTAAAGTAATTATTCCTTTTTCAGCAGTTCTTATATCACCGCCATAAGGTCGTACGCCAGCACCAGGTACACGAAGAAGTGCTGGATATTTGCCTTCTTTTTTAGGAACACATAAAATTCCATAAAGTCGAACAGTACCATTTTCACGGTAATTTTGAAGGTTGAGGTGATAAACATTCACGGTTTCGGTGCAACGCTCAGGTAACAAAGTCATTTTAGCATCCATCGGCACTTTGGCGAGATTTGCTTTGGCTTTGTTCCAAAACTCAACAAAATCGCTTGGCATTTCAACGGCAGGTTGAATTTTTTCTGGTTCAAAAGCGGCCGTTGCCAAATTTCGATATTCTTTTCCATCAACTTTTGCTATGACAGTACATCGTAAAAAGCCTGAAGTTGTCATTGTTCCACCATCAAGTTTGATTGTTCCGTCTTTTAAAACTGAACTATCTTTCTTTGTTTCAAATTTTTCAGGACCAATTTGATAGGTAATTTTGGTGTTTTTGAGTGGATTTCCCCATTTTAAAACTGTTACCGAAAATGTGACTTTTTCGCCAATTTTGTAAGTCCAGTCATCGTGGTCGGGGGCAACAATTACTTTGATGAGTTGGGTCGTTGGTTGAGCAAAAACCAAGCTTGAAAAGATTAATAAATGAAGAAGAAAAAAGATTTTTTTCATTGATAGTAAGTGTTTTAGGTTGAATATTATGCGACGGATTTCCTAATCCATCTGAGCAAATAAAGACGGATTAGGAAACCAGTCGTAGTGAATTAATAGTTTTTCAAAAGAATAGGTCTGATAATTTTTGTCCATTCAACATAACCGCTAGGTTTCATGTGAAGGCTATCTCCTATAAAATAATCGCCATTAATGCTTCCATTGGGGCGATACATCGAAGGGCGAATATCGACATAAGTAAAGTTTTTGTGATTTTTGATATAATCATTTATCAACCCATCTGCTTTCTGAACCTTAGCCCAATCTGCCTTTCTTGAAATCGAAGGTTTCATCGAAATATAATAGATTTTGGTTTTTGGCAAACGATTCCGAATTAAAGTTGCCAACTCACCGAAGGCATCCATTACTTGTTCTGGTGATTTTTGAGGTTTTCCCATAAAAAGGTCATTTTCGCAGTAAAGAACTAATATTTTAGGCTTGTAAGGCACAACCATTCGTTCGGAATAATGAATCATTTCAGGAAAAGTAGAAGCACCAAAACCATGATTGATGACAGGAAGCGGAGCAAAATCTTCTTTCATAGTTTTCCAAAGACGAATGCTCGAACTGCCATAAAATACAATCTGACCCTTCATCTTATCAATTCCAATATCAGCATCGACTTTTTCATAATTTTTGATTTCGTTTTCAAGGCGGTCTATTTTATAATCAGGCTCATATCTTTGGGCAATTGGGGTGTAAGTCAGCGTCCTTTGGCAAGCAAAAACAATTGCTAAAAGACTCATAATTAAGAGGAAATGTTTTTTTGACATCGTTGAATTTTATGGTTATAGATTGAAATAGATATTGAATTATCAAAAATAATAAAAACTTGTTAGAATTCAGATTTATTATCAATCATTGCCATGTTTAGAGTTTTCTAATCTAAAAAATCTACTTCTGTAAATTTTATAAATCATTTTTAATCGTGTCTAAAAGGGTTAAATTTGTAGCAAAAACAAAAAATATGAACGAAAACATTGACAAACTTTATAAAATTGCCAATAAAAAAGAACGATTAATTATTGGTTTAATGTCTGGCACGTCAATGGATGGACTTGATGTGGCATTATGTAAGTTTACTGGAAGTGGTGGCGAAACAGAAGTCAAAATCGTGGCTTTTGAAACGGTAAGTTTTGAAGAAGAAGTAAAAGACGAGATAAGAAAAATATTTGCTAAAACAACCATTGATTTTCAGCAATTATGTGTACTAAATCCTTGGATTGGCAATCTTCACGGACAAATAGTAAATGATTGCTTGAAAAAATGGCAGATTTCACCCGAAAATGTTGATTTGATAGCCAGCCACGGACAAACGGTTTTTCATGCACCCCAAATTCTACACAAACTCGAAAAATTTCCTAATGCTACACTACAAATAGGTGATGGCGACCATGTTGCAGTAAAAACAGGTATTATTACATTTTCTGATTTTCGTCAAAAACACTGTGCTGCAGGTGGCGAAGGAGCTCCATTAGCCGCTTATGGCGATTATTTGATTTTTTCAAAAAAAGATGAAAATCGAATTTTACTCAATATGGGTGGCATTGCAAACTTTACATATTTGGCAGGAAATCTTGATGCTAACGAGGTTTTTGCAACCGACACAGGCACAGGAAATACATTGATTGATGCCTATGTGAAAAAATACTTTGGTTTGCCTTATGATGAAGATGCTAAAATAGCAAGTCAGGGAAAAACAAATCAAGATTTATTAAATGCGTTAAAAAAAAATACGTTTTTCAAGAAACCTTCGGGTGGCGTTCTGCTTCCTAAAACGACTGGCCCTGAGCTATTCAATTTAGAATACTTAGTAAATGCCCAAAAACAGAGCAACACAGTAAAACTCTCGCATGAAGATATTTTATCAACACTTTGTAGATTTTCGGCAGAAACAATTGCAGAGGCAATCGTTTCATTTGCACCTCAATCATATCGTATGTATGGAAGTGGAGGAGGAATACACAATCCATTGATTATGAGTCATTTGCAACAACTATTGCCTAATTGTACTATCCAAAAAACTGACGTTTTAGGAATTTCTGGCGATGCTAAAGAAGCCGTTTTATTTGCTACACTTGCCAATGAAGCAATAGCTGGCGGAAAAACAGATTTTGGTTCCAGAAAAGGTGTGCCCAGTGTAAGTATGGGTAAAATTTCTTTTCCTAAATGATTTTCACCAAATTTGTCTATTATTTTAAATGCGAAACATCTGATATCTTCGTTAAATTAGGAAGCCTAATTATTGTCTAACAACATTGTCTAAAATGACTATAAAACTTTTAACTATCAATTTTACCATTCTTTTTAGTGTTTTTTATATTAATACTAATGCTCAAATTTCAATTTCGCATCCTTTAGAGCGAATGATTTTTCAAAGAAATAATTCAAATCAAGCCAATATCAATATTGCAGGAACATATTATTCTTCTATTGATAGAGTTGAAGCAAGGGTTGTAGCTCTACAAGGTGGCACGACTACTAGCTGGACGGTTATTCAAACTAATCCAACAAATGGCTATTTTTCGGGAACACTTTTAGTTACAGGCGGCTGGTATCAGTTGGAAGTAAAAGCGTTTAAAAACAGTATATTAATTGATACTAAAATAGTGCAAAAAGTAGGCGTGGGTGAGGTTTTCGCTATTGCAGGGCAATCAAATGCACAAGGTGGGGCAGGCGTGAGTACACCAGCAACCGATGACCGTGTTAATTCGGTTAATTATTCAAACGATTATTCTAATTATAATAAACTGCCAATTGGTTTCTCGAAAATGGTTGGTGATTCGGGTAAAATAGGCCCGTTTCACTATGTGCCTTGGGCATGGGGTAAGCTAGGTGATTCATTAGCGTCAAGATTGAATGTGCCAATACTCTTTTATGGGGCAGCACACGGCGGTACATCAAGCGAACATTGGGGTAAGTCTGCACAAAATTTACCTTTCAATGGAGAGTTTTTTATACTTCAAGAACTTGGAGCTCCTTATCGTGCTTTAGAAAATTGTGTGGCCTATTACGGGAGTTTAACGGGTCTTCGTGGCATACTTTGGCATCAGGGAGAAAGTGACCGATTTACAGATTTAGCAACGTATTACAACAATGTAAAGCATGTAATTGCTAAATCAAGGGAAAATGGGGAACATAATACATTGGCATGGGTGGTTGCAAGAGTATCTATGAGTAATAATACCACCTATGAGGGCCCTATATTGGGTCAAAATGCTTTAATATCAGGTTTTAATAATGACCCAAATTATCTCCCAGTGCCGCATGTATTTGCAGGGCCAAATACCGATTTAATATCAGGTTCGGCTAATCGCACAGATGGAACTCATTTTGATACTTATGCTGGTCAAATAGAATTTGCCAATGCTTGGAATGCCAGTCTTGATAATACTTTTTTTTCAAACTCAATACCAATGACGGCTTCGCCATTGCTCTCGGTTTCGTTGAGTTGCAATCCATCTAATGCTTCTACCCCTATTTCGCTTAGTGTAGCAGGGGGATATAGTAAATATGCGTGGTCAAATCGCCAGAATACAGCACAAGAGTCAATGGGTATATCTAATAATGCTAACAAGAGGTTTTACAATTACCCACCGGTAGGTTACGAAGCTCTCAACTGGCGAACGTTGGATAGTGTAGCAACAATTACGGTAAGTTCAGCTCGATTTGCTGCTAATGTTAGAAAACCTTCTCGAAAAACACTTTTTAGTCCAGTCATAGATTTGACAGTTTTTTCGTTGCCAACAAATCCAACTTTCTCAACCTCGGCAGCTCAAGTTCGCCCAAATGAGAGTCTTACACTTACCGGAGCAAGTTGTAATGGAAGTTATTTATGGTCAACAGGGGCAAATACAAATCCACTTACTTTTGCTCCGATTTCAACGGCTGCTTACACTATTCAGTGCAAAACATTACATTGTATTAGCCTAATTTCTGCGACCCAAACGGTTACGGTTTCTTCTTGTTTTCCAAATAGCTTGTCGTTAAATGGTTCCGTAAGTAGTCTTGAATCGGCTTATGCAAGCAAGCAAAGTATTCAAAGTATTCAAAAAGTGCAATTAAGTGGTAAGGTAGATTATAATGCCAAAACCAAAGTAGAACTTTTGCCAGGATTTGAAGCCAAATCGGGATCAGTTTTTCGGGCTTTTATTTTAGGATGTAATTGAAAATTTATAGCATTAAAAGAGGCTGTTTCAAAGTATAAAAACTTTGAAACAGCCTCTTTTGTTCTTTAGAAAATAAATTAATCTTCCTTCATATTATTCAAATTGCTCTTATTTTGGCTATAAATAAAATAAACTACTAAGCCAAGTGCCATCCAAACGATAGCGTACAATTGAGCTTTGCCACTTAAAAGATACATTAAAGCAAAATTAGTGATGATTCCCAAAGGTGCAATAATCATCAACATTGGCGTTTTGAAAGGGCGTTCACGGTTTGGCTCTCGTAGGCGAAGAATCAAAACTGCCAAACAAACCATTGCAAAAGCAAAGAGTGTTCCGAAACTTGTCATATCGCTCAATACCCCAATTGGAGTGAATGAAGCGACCAAAGAAACAACCAAACCAACCAAAATCGTACTTTTCCAAGGAGTTTGTAGTTTTGGGTGAATTTGTTTGAAGAAATTTGGTAATAAACCATCTTTAGCCATTCCCAAAAATACACGTGTTTGACCTAACATCATCACCAACATAACAGAAACCAAACCTACCGTAGCTGCTGTGGTAATAATAAATACCGCCCAAGGTTGCCCAACCTTATCAAAAGCATAAGCAACTGGAGCTTTCAAAGCATCGCCTGTAATATCCTTATAATTCATCATACCTGTCAATACCAAAGATACCAAAATATAAAGAACGGTACAGATTAATAATGAAGCAATAATCGCAAACGGAACATCTTTCTTCGGATTAATAGCTTCTCCTGCCGAAGTCGAAACCACGTCAAAACCAATATAGGCAAAGAAAATAGCGGCAGCACCACTCAAAATACCTCTGATACCATAAGCCTCTTGAGAAGTCCCATCTGCATGAGCTACCATTTCAGGTGCTGGAATAAATGGACGCCAATTATCAAAATTAACAAAATATGCTCCAACAATAATTACAAAAAGAATGGCTGCCAGTTTCAAAACTACTATAATATTATTGGTATTGGCGGCTTCTTTAATACCTTTTACCAAAATCCATGTTACGAGCCAAGTTATAAGAAAAGCAGGTAAATTGAAAGAAAAAGCAGCAGGCTCTAAGTTATTGGCAGCAGCATAGCTTGCTGCCGAAAAGGGATCATTTGTTAAATAATAGGGAATCGTTATACCAAATAGATGGAGTAGCTTATTAAAATAACCCGACCAGCTCACAGCCACAGTCATGGCACCCATAGCATATTCGAGAATCAACCCCCAGCCAATTATCCAAGCGAATAATTCGCCAATTGTACCATATGCATAAGCGTAAGCAGAACCCTCTACTGGCAACATTGAAGCAAATTCAGAATAACAAAGAGCAGCAAAAACACAACCGATTCCTGCCACAACAAATGATAATGCTAATGCTGGTCCCGCATGATAATGTGCGGCAGTACCTGTCAACACAAAAATTCCTCCGCCAATAATTCCACCGATACCGATAGCTGTTAGGGTCCATTTGCCCATTACTCGTTTAAGCTGGTTGTTCTTGATGTCTGCTTCATAAGCTGACATTGGCTTTTTTCGCCAAATACTTTTTTCCATAAAGTTTTAGAGTTTGGTTTTTAGATTGTTTACGAATTATATTGCAATATAACGCAAAAAAGGCTTGGATAGCCAAACCTTTTTTGTAAAAAACAAAATATTCTTTTTATAAATCAATATTTTGGACATGATAATTCTTTTTTGTTTCTTCTTTTTCGTGGGTTATCTCGTTCAAGGGGTTCTAGCTGATAAGCTATCGAAATTTCGTGAGAACCACCCGTTGAGAATCCTAAACTCGAAATCGTTACATCATAGCTATAGCCAATTGAAAAATTGTCTTGACGAAAACCTAACAAAAACACCAACGCATCATTATTGGTACGAGTAATATTTTTCTTTTTGATAGGGATACCTCTGTACCAAAGACCAGCCGTTAAAGGCGAATATGTAGCATAAAAACCTAAATCTAATTGGTCAAATTGTCCTTGTCGTTTGTATAAAAAAGCAGGAGAAATATTAAATTCTTTGTCAGCATTGGCAGCTCCCGAATAAGGGTTTGCCAATGGGATTTTTAAACCCCCACTTATACTCAATTTTCGAGGTAAACAGTCACCAGTTGGGCAACCAGGAACCGTAGAGCTAATCCCAGAAGCAAGAAAAGAATAGGCTGGTCTATTAATGTGGTGTAAGCTAACGCCCAACCAAGTTTTGCTATTATAAAACAATGCCCCACCGCTAAAATCCACAAATTTTATGGGTGTAATATTATTCTTGTCGGCAAATGGGTCGCTTGATGGATTTCCTGTAAACCCACGATTAGTATATTGGTCGCCAAACGTAAGTCCTAAATAGTCTAAACTTTTATTAGAATATGTTGCTTGAGCCCCTAAACGCAAGAAATTTTCTTCTCCAATTTGTATTTGGTAAGAATATAATCCACTCACATCGGTACTTTTCAACCGTCCAGGCCCTTGCGAGTCATTGACAACCATAATACCTACACCACTATTTAGCTTTTCCAGATAAAGGTCAACCGAAAAGGCTGCCGTTACAAAGTTAGCATTGATAGAAGGCCATTGATTACGGTAATTGGCAATCAGACGTGGAGCATAAGCCCCTCCCGCAAATGCAGGATTCTGATATAATGGAGCCGCATAAAACTGCGAAAATTGGGGGTCTTGAGCTATGCTATTCATGCACACCAAAGACAGGAGGATAATTCCTAAATAAAGTTTTTTCATTGCTATATTAAAAGCATCTAACGAAATTATTGTTAAGCAAATTTCATTCCAAATCTTTAAAAAATACTTATTAAACAGATTTAATAGCCTATTTTACATTTTTTGTAACGTTTATTTGTAAAACTACGTCTTTGTTGTGTTATTGGTCTTATTATTGATAAATTTTAATTGCCATTCGTTATTTTAATCCTTGATTCAAATAAATTTATTTCAAAGCACGTTTATTTTAAAACCATTATCTTAACTTATCCGTTTATCTAATTGCCTAACAATTAACGAATTATGCGGGGTCGTATTGGCAACAAACTTAAGATTTTTTTTCTAATTGCCGCAATTTCATATACTTCAACCGATTCTTTCGGTCAGTTTTATGTAGGTGGCAAGCTCTGTGTCGGTTCAACGACACCGACAAACCCCTCTTTGCCCCCCACTCAGAATACGGATTGTAGCGAACCAACCGCTTTTTTTGATACCGAAAAAAATGCCACTGCCTGGCTTTGGGATTTCGGTGACCTTACTACTACAGCCGATATTTCGACCGTTCGTAATCCAAAATATAATTATGCAAGACCAGGGAAATATACTGTAACTTTGACTCATACAGTAAGTGGTGTGCTTCAAGCTCCTCTAACAAAGGAAATTACCATTAGTTCTCCACCTACACAACCTTTGTTTTTCAATAAAAAGAAAGGAGATACTACAGTTTGCGATGGTAAAACGCTTAAACTTGACCCATATAAAAGTCAATTGGGAATAGCACCCAAAGGTGCAAAGTTTTTATGGTTTCCTAAAGGACAAACAACACAAACTATTGATGTAGATTCGGCGGGATGTTATTCAGTGGAGGTCTTCGACTCGTTAGGTGCGTGTTCTCGAACAGCTCAAATCAATGTTAAGTTTTGTTTGCAACAGTCTGGAGGCGGCGGTTCAGAAAAATGGTATTTTGGTAAAGGAGCAACTTTAGATTTTCGAACGCAAGGCTCGCCTGTATTACCTAAAGATACGCTTGCAGATTCTGGCGATTTGTTTGGTAAACCCCAACAAACAGACCCTATTTTTATTCCTGCTGATGCTACAAAAAGCAATCCTATCGATTCGCCTGAAGGTACAGCAATGGTCTATGACCCTTTCGGGGCATTGCTTTTTTATACCGATGGCGTAAAAGTTTATGGCAAAGATGATAAGCCATTAGCCGCTTTCCCGCCATTAACAAATAGTGATTTGGGTGGAACAAATACTGCCACACAATCTTCGGTTATTATTCCAAAAAGTGCTTGTAATGAATGCCAACATCACGCTTATTATGTGTTTACAATTAATAAAACAACTGGGTTACTTTCATACAGTATTATAGATACACGACGAAACAATGGTGAAGGTGCCGTGGTAGAAAAAGATATTCCTGTAAACTTTCAAACATCGCAACGACTTACGGCCATAAGAACACAAGACGAAACTGGCTATTTTATTTATTCGCATGATGCAGGAACGAATACTTTTAGGATTTTGAAAATAGATTCGACGGGTACTAAAGAGATTGTACAAAATATTGGCTTGGTTCATAGCGATACTACAAGCCAAAAAGGTTATATGCGACTTTCGGGTACGGGTGCTAAAATGGCAATAGCGGTTTCGATAGGTGGTAAAAATTATATCGAAGTGTATGATGTTGACGGAGCAACTGGTCGGTTGGGGAGTTCCCCAATAACAATAGATTTGGGCATAGCTGCACCACCTTATGTTTATGGTGTTGAGTTTTCGGAAGATGAACAAAAACTATATATTACACTTCGTGGAAACCCAAAAAAAGGAGAAACTTCTTATTTATATCAGCTAAATCTCAATTTAAAAGACCCTGTTCAGATTGCTTCCAAAAAGATAGAAATTGATAAATCAAAAACACAGGCTTATGGAGCTTTGCAAATGGGGCCGATTAGTGGTGTAGGAAAAAAATTTATTTATATGGCTGTTGATGGTAGTCGTATTTTACCATATATCTCAGAACCTGATTTTGTTGGAAATGCCAGTTTTGTTGGTTATCAACCAATTAATTCTGGTTTTGGGGCCGATGTGCTGGGTAACAGTGGTTTTGGTTTTCCAAATGTTATACAAGCTAAACCTAAGCAAGAAGGTGAAGGGCTTAGTGCAACTTATACAGGAACATGCCAAGGATTACCAACGGTTTTTGAAACTGAAGGGGTGTGTAGCCCAATGAAAGGCGAAGTAACTTGGGATTTTGGCGATGGCACAGCAGGAACAGGCAAAAGCACTTCGCACACCTACGAAAAATCAGGAAGATATATTGTTAAACTAACTGTTGTAGTTTATTCCGAAACAGTTATTAGTAAAAATGTAAATATTCCGATTTTAGGAAATACTTTAAAAGAAAAATGTAAAGAGTTTAATGTAACCGATACGCTATATATTAAGCCCTCGCCAGTGCTAAACTTGCCTGATTCGGCATTTGTTTGTGTCATAGAAGGGGCTACTTTATTACTCGATCCTAAGATTCAGCGAGCATATAACCCTATCTACCTCTGGAATCCAACCAAAGAAACAACGCCTACCATTACTATCAGTGCATTAGGCAATTATAGTGTAAAAGCAACCAATAAATTTGCTAATAATACAACTTGTGCTGCCACCGATAAGATACAAATAAAAGAAGGCTGCGAACCTCGTCTTTTTACACCCGAAATTTTCACTGCCAATAAAGATAATCTCAATGAAAGGTTTGAGATTCCAAATGCTCATATCACTGACTTTGAGTTGAGAATCTTCAATCGCTGGGGAGAAATAATTTTTGAATCGAACGACCCAGACCGCTTGTGGGACGGCACATATCATGGCAAAGTTATGGCTCCGATGATGTATGCCTTTGTGGTAAGCTATAAAAGTAAATATTTCCCTTACAGAGAAAAAATAACTCGTCGTGGTGGAATTATGCTAATCAATTAATTCTCACGAAAAAATCGTATATTTGGGCTTCTAAAAAAGTAGAAAACTCCCCCGATTTCATGCGACAAGATTATATCACAGGCGATAACGAAGCCCTTTCTCCCATCGAAAAAGAAATCGAAAAAGCATTACGTCCGCTTTCATTCGACGATTTTACAGGACAAGATAAGATTTTAGAAAACCTGAAAATCTTTGTTTTGGCTGCCAAACAACGAAAAGAAGCCCTCGACCATGTATTACTTCATGGGCCTCCAGGATTGGGTAAAACCACACTTTCTAATATCATTTCTAACGAATTAGGGGCAAATATCAAAATAACATCTGGGCCTGTTTTAGACAAACCCAGTGATTTAGCAGGACTTTTGACCAATTTAGAGCCTTTCGATGTTCTTTTTATTGATGAAATTCATCGCCTAAATCCAGTTGTTGAAGAATACTTGTATTCGGCAATGGAAGATTATAAAATTGACATTATGCTCGATTCGGGTCCAAATGCTCGAAGTGTGCAGATTGGCTTGAATCCTTTTACACTCATTGGGGCTACTACTCGTTCAGGCTTGCTTACATCACCTTTGCGAGCTCGATTTGGCATTAATTCTCGCTTAGAATATTACGATGCTGTACTGCTTACTAAAATTGTAAAACGCTCTGCTCTTATCCTTAATATGCCCATTGAAGATGAAGGTGCTTTTGAAATTGCACGTAGAAGTCGTGGAACTCCTCGTATTGCGAATAATCTATTGCGTAGAACCAGAGATTTTGCCCAAGTAAAAGGCGATGGAAGAATTACGATTGCTATTGCCGAAATGGCATTAACAGCATTGGATGTTGATCAGGATGGATTAGACGATATGGACAATAGAATTTTGCTTACCATCATTGAGAAGTTTAAAGGCGGACCCGTGGGTTTATCGACCATTGCTACCGCTGTGGGCGAAGAAGCAGAAACGATTGAAGAGGTTTATGAGCCATTTTTGATTCAAGAAGGTTATTTAAAACGCACTGCAAGAGGACGTGAAGCCACCGAAAAAGCATTTAAACATTTGAATATCTTGCCAAGATATAAGGCTGGAGAGCTTTTTTAAACTTATTTACTCAAAAAAAAGCATCTTCAAATTGTATTATTTCAAAGTTTTCGCCGACAGTGATTGCAATAATATCAAATCGAACATTTCCGTGCCAATCTTTCTGATAAATGTAGTTTTCTGCAGTTTTGATGATTAGATTGGCTTTGTTTTTGGAAATAGTTTGTTCGGGGAAACCATGCGTAACCTCCGACCTTGCACGCACCTCTACAAAAACCAACCAACCATCTTTTTTTGCAATAACATCAATCTCTCCCTTGCCAAAAGTATAGTTTTGGTCAAGGATTTCATAGCCTTTTTTTGTCAAAAATTTGACAGCCATTGCTTCGGCTTTATTGCCTGTGTCGTTGTGTTCTGCCATTTAAACAATGAGTGTGCGGAACGCTGCCCGTTTTGAATGAGTGAATAATGTAAAAGCATTCCTCTAAAATTCAAGCAAATCAAAACAATCCTTCACAATCAAGGTTAAAGTTCCGCAATGACCGTTTCACCACCGACTGGTTTATCATCAATATTGACCAAAATCTTGGCATCTAAAGGCAGAAAAATATCAATTCTTGACCCAAATTTTATGAAGCCAAACTCTGATCCTTGCTCAACGGCTTGTCCTTCTTTCACATACCAACAAATTCTTCGAGCCAAAGCACCAGCAATTTGACGAAATAAAACCTCTGTTCCATTATGATGCTTCACTACAATCGTAGTACGCTCATTTTCTGTACTTGACTTTGGATGCCAAGCTACTAAGTATTTTCCTGCATGATATTTTACGTAGGTAACTATGCCTGCTATCGGGTTGAAGTTGATATGGACATTCAAAGGCGACATAAAAATAGAAACTTGTCGGCGTGGCCCCTTAAAATATTCTGTTTCAATAACTTCTTCAATTACTACAACTTTCCCGTCGGCGGGAGCAATCACATATTTTGGATTAATAATGGTGGTTCGTGTTGGTTTACGAAAAAACTGTATAACTATGGCGAATAAAAATATACTTACAATTAATAGTAATGTGTGTAAAATGGTTTGTTCAGGCAAAAAATATCTCAAAATAGCATTTGCTATTATTAGTCCAATAATTGTCAATGAAATCGTTCCCGTACCTTCTTTATGAAGTGTCATTTTTTGAGGTGTTTAGTTTTTTAGAACCGCAAATATAATCAAACAATGTTTTTACGTTATCTTCACAGCTCAAATATTTATTATCCGTGTGAACAAGCTGTGGATAAATTGGTGTTTCACGTGGAAAAACTCTTTATATTTTTATGCAAAAACTCTTTTTTTGGCAAAATTGGCTTAAAACCGAACGATTTAGTTTTCTTTCTATTCTAATAATTCTACTTTTCTCAATTACTCTTTTGGGTATTTATTGGATTCGTGGACTCGAAAATGTATTACATTGGGACATTTTGAGCGAACTTGATGAAATTCCAACAGCTTTAGATTCTTTTTCTGACGGAATACAGAACGCCGCCCGTTTAAAATTTACTGTTAATGGCAATGCTTATATAGTAAAAGAACGGTTTTTGGCTTCGGCAATGTCAATAAATATGCTTGCTAATTATGTGTTTTTAGGTTTATTTATTTTCGGATTGAATCTTTTACTTGTTGCTTTTTCGAGCATGAGCCGTTATTGGTTTTTGGGTGGAATGATAGTTTTGGCGGGAGTATTTATAACCTTTCACTTAGAAAATATTTTTAACATTATCAATCAAGTAGCTTTTTTAGGAGCTTTTGGTGTTTTTGCTGGTTCGGCTTTTTATTTTAATACATTCGCTCCTCAAACAAATTTTCTCAAAAAGTTGCTTTCGTTTCTTGTCTTGACAATTATCTCCATTATTTTAGTTACTTTCTCAACTAAAATACCTCAGCCAGCCTTGGCAATTGCTTCTTATGGTTTACTTTCGGCAATTACCTTGACCGCCATATTTATTATATTTATTTCGCATGAAATATTGGCAGGGTTGGTTTGGGTGGTTTCAAATTCGGGCGTAAAAAACCGTAATCATTTGCCACAATTTTTAATCATATCGAGCATTTATTTACTAAATGTATTAATGATTTTTCTTGAAAAATCTCAATACATCAACTGGAACATTCTTTCCATTAATCCTTTGGTTTTATACTTGTTTTCGCTTGTATTGGGCATTTGGGGTTTTAGAAATTATTGCGAACAAGCAAATTTCTTCAATTTTCGCACCATTGGTTCGTGGCTTTTTTTAGGAATGGCTATTATTTCTACGGCAACAATTGGCTTTGCTTTCGCCACAGCCAATGACCCTCTTATCGAAGCAATCGCAGATTTTATATCATACGCACATTTGGCAATGGGTTTGGCATTTTTTCTGTATGTTTTGATCAATTTTGTTCAACCCTTGCAAAAAGGCTTAGAAGTACACAAAATAATGTATAAACCTAAGTTTTTTGAATTAATGCTTTTTCGCATGGCGGCGGTTATTATAGTATTCGTACTTATTTCCTCCAAAAGTTACAATAATTATTATCAAACAAAAGCCGGTTATTATAATACCATTGGTGATTTTTATACTGCCGAAAACGATGCTCCGTTTGCCGAAACATTTTATAAAGAAGCCCTACATTTTGATATCAGAAACCATAAATCAAATTATGCTTTAGCTTCCTTGGCAATAAACTCCAACGATAAAGAAAATACAGGTCTTTTCCTGAAAAATGCTTTAGAGAAAAACCCAAGTCCGTTTGCATATATTGGTTTGAGTAAGGTTTTGCAGGAAAAGGATATGTTTTTTGATGCTTTGTTTTCGATGCGTGAAGGCGTAAGTAAATTCCCTAAAAACCAACAATTGCTAACTAACCTTGCTTTTTTGTATGAAAAAAGTAAGATTACAGATTCCACGCTTCATTATTTGACTTTGGCGAAGGAAAACTGTACACAATGCGATTTGGCAGAAACAAATTTATTAGCCTATCATTTAAAACATGGCAGCCAAAAAACAGAAGATTTGAATAAATTAGTATTTGATAAAGAAAAATCGACTTATTTGAGTCTTCAGGCGAATCGGGCTGCATTAAATAAAAAATTAAAACGTGATGCTTCTACTAATCTTGAACTTGCCCCAGATTCGGCTCTGAATGTGAGCCAATTTGCTTTACTTTATAATTTAGCTTCGTTCAATAATCGCCAGTTTCCTTATTCGAGTAAAGATTTGCAAAACATTCAGCGAAAAGAAGCCAATAATTCATTTTATGAAGACTTAGAGTTTGCGGTTTCGGCGAGGAACTTTTTCAAAGAAAATAAATTAGAGGGTATGAAACAGCTTTCGGTTTTGGCAAATGACTCAACAAAACATAAAGTTTTGTATAATCAAGTGGCGGGAATGTGGTTTTTGCAACAGGGCGTTTATGACAAAGCGGTTGCCTATTTGATTAAAGCAGGAGATTTTTCTTCGGTAGAAATTTTACAAAAACAAGATTATAAAAAAACGATTAACGATTTTCAAATAGCTCAAGCAGCAGAATTATTGGCAAATACCAAAACCAAAGCCGAATTTGATAAAGTTTTAGCAGAAAACCCTCTAAACCCATTTGTTTTAAGCAAAGTTTTAGACTTTTATAATACAACTTTAAAAAAGCCGAATGATGCGTATAACTACATTTTTAAAGCCATTGAGGTGAATGATAATTCCGTAGAATTATGGAAACTTTATACCCAACAATCGCTCAAAATCGGCATGGCTGACTACGCCGAAGATGGTTTATTAAAGTTAAAACAGTTGGCTACTCCTGCCGATTATCAAGCGTTTCTTTCCACCTATCAAGCCCAAAAAGCATTGATGGAAAAAAGTAAGGACGGTTTTAATTGATTCTATAAATTTGGATTCATAAAAACTTAAACGTGCCTTGCTTTCAAATTTTAGCTCCGCACGAAAATCAATAGGGTCTTCTGTATGAAAATTATCGAAACAACCAATATTTCTAAACGCTACATCATGGGTAGCGAAATTATTGATGCCTTAAAATCGGTAACGATTTCGGTCAATAAAGGTGAGTATGTAGCATTTATGGGGCCATCTGGCTCTGGAAAATCTACCCTGATGAATATAATAGGTTGTTTGGATTCGCCTACGGGGGGAAGATATATTTTGAACAACAATGATGTAAGTAGCATGAGTGATAATGAATTAGCTGAAATAAGAAACAAAGAAATTGGCTTCGTATTTCAGACATTTAATTTGCTCCCTCGCCAATCTGCTCTCGAAAATGTAGCTTTGCCATTGATTTATGCTGGGTATTCAAAATCGCAACGCACCGAAAAGGCAATGCTAACCCTCAAAAATGTTGGTTTAGATAATAGAGCTCATCACAAACCGAATGAACTTTCGGGCGGACAACGGCAGCGTGTTGCCATCGCCCGTGCATTGGTCAATGACCCAAGTATTTTGCTCGCCGATGAGCCAACTGGAAATTTAGATTCACGAACTTCGTACGAAATTATGGAGCTTTTCGATGAATTATATTCGAAAGGAAATACAATTGTAATGGTTACGCACGAAGAAGATATTGCAAGATACGCACATCGGATTATTCGTTTACGTGACGGTTTGGTTGAATCTGATACGACAAATTCAAACCCTACTAATCCACGAGAAATGGCAATGATTTTTGCTGAAAAAGTGAAAGAATAACGGGGGAAATCTAAATTTCTATAAATTAATAGTAATTCATCTCTCAAACTCTCAAAAAAATTGAATTTACGCAGTAAAAAAATACTTTTTTCACAAAAAGCTAATTTTTGAAAACTAAAACCTAACATTTATCGTTTATATCATATATCTCTATCTCAATATAAATCTAACTTAGAATGAAAAAAGGATTATTATTTTTTGCTTTAATGCTGACAATCAGCACCTTGACATTTGCACAAAGTCCACGAGTTTCAGCAGAAAGTGCTAATGTAAAAGTTTCTTATGGACAACCATCTAAAAAAGGTCGTGTTGTTTTTGGTGGATTAGAAAAATTTGGAACAGTGTGGCGTACAGGTGCTAATGAGGCAACCGAAATTACTTTTAAGAAAGACGGAAAATTTGGTGGTAAATCTGTGAAAGCAGGTACATATTCACTTTTCTCAAAATTAGGAGAAAAAGAGTGGACAATTATTTTGAATAGCGAATTGAAGCAGTGGGGTGCTTATGGCTACGAAAAAGTTAAAGACAAAAATGTAGTTGAAGTAAGCCTTCCTGTAAAAACATTAAAAGACGTAGTAGAGAAATTAACAATTACTACTAACGATAAGATTTTAACCATTTCCTGGGATACGACAAGTGTTGTCGTTCCTATGGAGTTTTAGGGTTTAGGTAAGTGTAGTAATAAAAAGCCGAGGCACTTGCCTCGGCTTTTTTTGTGAAAGTACAACTGGGCTTACTAAGCCGTCAATATGGTATTACTTCACCCCAATAAATCGCTCAAAAAATTCATAAATGCGTAGCATACGGTCAATTCTTTGGCGAACATTTCCTGTGCGAGAAAGTTCGTGAGTTGCCCCTGGCATTCTTACATACTCTACTTCTTTGCCCATGATTTTCATCGATTTATACATCATTTCGCTCTGAATTGGGCCAGTACGCAGGTCATTTTCTCCATGTTTAATGAGTAACGGAGTACGAATTTTATCAACAAAAGAATAGGGTGAATTTGATTCTAAAACGCCTTCGCTTTTATCATTCCACGGAAAATTGAAATAACTTGGAATCAATCGCCAAGCATTGCCCTCACCCAAAAAAGTTGTTAAATCATAAACACCACGTTGTGCAAATGCTGCTTTGAAACGATTGTCATGTCCAACAATCCAAGCTGTAAGATAGCCCGCATACGAGCCACCCGTAATTACTTGGCGAGAAGTATCAACCCAAGCTAATTTTGCTGCGTCAGACTCAGCAGCAAGTACATCTTCTGCGGGGCCCGTTCCCCAATCTTTAATATTAGCTCGCAAGAAATCTAAACCATACCCGCCCGAACCACGAGGATTGGCATAAACAACGCCATAGCCTTGCGAACAAAAATATTGTAACTCATGCCACATCGAAAACTCCCCCGGCCCCCACATAGCAGTTGGTCCACCATGCATATTAAGCAATAATGGGTATTTTTTGCCAACCTCGAAATTACTCGGTTTCATTATCCAATACTCGATTTTTTGTCCTTTTGTATTGGTATAAATTCTTTTTTCTGGAAAACTCAATGCTTTATTTTTTACCCAATCATTTACAGAAGTGAGTTTTACAGCATTTTTCATCTGTAAATCTGCTACATAAAGCTCATTTGGATTTGCTACTTCGGTTTTTGCATAAACAATTTTATCGGCAGATAAGTCGAAACCAGTAATTCCCGACTCAAAATCTGTTAGTTGCTCCGTTTTTAAAGTTTTGGCATCAAGACGAAACATGGGCTGCCCACCATTTGACTGTGCTGTAAAATAAATAAATTTTGACTCTTTCGACCAAGTAATACCGCTTATAGAGCGGTCAAACTTTATTGCCTGTGGATTACTTCCGTCAGCATTGGCAATGAATAATTCACCTATATTAACACCTTCAGATGTTGATTTAATAAACGCAACACTTTTACCGTCTGGCGAAAACGTAATACTATTGAAAGATTTACCTTTTTCACCCAAAAACATTTTTTTGTTTGAGCCGTCGGCATTCATTATCAATACTTTAGAACTTTGCTCGCGGTCGGGGTGTTGCATGGAGTCTAAATCTGTTGTCACTACCATTCCGCCATTTTCAAGCCACGTCCCACCATTATAACTCATAAAACCCTTGGTGATAGGTATTGCTTTAGCACCTTCTTTTACATCAATCACAAAAATATGGTTGAAAGTCAGTTCGGGCTGAGTTGTTGATTCTCCTTGAAAACTTAGACGATTAAAAACTTTGGCTTTTTTGTCTTCTACATCTTTATCTAAATACGCACGAATCTCTTCGATTGTACCGTCAGGATTTGGTTTTACATTTTTATTAGGTTTCAAAAACTCATTATTCTTAAAACCTGGTTTTTCTAATGACCACGCAGGAACACCCTTTTGAGGGTTTAATAAAGAATCTTTTAAAAGTTCGGTCATTGAAAGTCCAACGCTAAACGAAATCTTTGTGCCATCTTTTGACCAATTAGGGCTTGATGCTCCGTATTTTGAGTCAGTTAGTTGAAAAGCCTCGCCACCATCAAGCGGCATAACAAAAATTTGAGATTTTCCTTTGACATTTCTCGCAAAAGCAATTTGTTTAGAATCAGGCGACCAAATAGCTCCATTAACACTCTCAGGACCTCTTGTTATTTGTCTAACAGATTGATAATCAGTTAAGTAAACATGAACACGGTAATCGTATTCGAGTTTGTTTTCTTCATTTGGCTCAGAGGTTTTGACTGCAAAAATAGCTTTTTTCCCATCTGGTGATGCGGCGATAGTACCAATTTGTTTGATTCGGGTAAGGTCTGTTACGACTACTTTTTCTTTGCCTGTTTGGGCAAAAACTAAGTTTGAGAGGAAAATAAGGGTTAGGAGAATTCTCATATTTGTTTGTTTTAAAGTTTATTTTTAGAGTTTTGGTCTAAAAAGCATAAATGATAATTTGGGCATTAATATAGCTCAATTATTTAATTTTTCGATTGTTTTTATTTCTTTTGTCATCATTGCTTCGAGGTGTTCGAAACGCATATTTAGGTCTGCCATTTGCTTTTTTAGCAAATCATTTTCAGTTGTAAATTTACTTTTCAATGCTTCATTTTCCTTTGCCAATTGTTGAATGGCACTGATACCCAGCATCGAAATTGCTTCATAATCTACTGAACGGAAATCATTTACTTCTCGCCCATACACAAAGATTTTATCCGTCGGATATTGCCAATCTCTGACGGTAAAACTATTGCCCGAAACGGATTCTACAATCGCTTGAATTTTACCGTGCTTTTCGTGAACGAATTCAATTTTATCGTCGATTCTTATCTCGTAGTTTTTTGATAATGAAACAGTTAGCTTTTTATTTGTTTCGTCATAAACAACTTTTTCGGCTAAGGAATAAATATCAGGAATTGTAGAAGTCATTTTCTTGACGGCTTGTGGATAAACCTCCTCGACTTGTTGAGCGATTACTTTTTTGAAAGTTTGATTTCCCCAGTTAGCCACATCTTTGTAGTGATAATCTGTAATTTGTATTTGGCAAACTTTGGCTAAATCTTGCTGATTATTGGATAAGCCAATGATATTTTTGATACGAGCATCGGAAGTGGTAACAGTTTGGGAAGAAACAAAGGAGTTTTTGGTAACAATGTCGTATTCAGAAAGGATTCCAATATCGTGAAAAGCATTTGCTAAGGTTGTAATGCTACTTCCTGTTGCCCAACTAAAATAATGATTAGTGGAATTTGAAAGCGAGGCACTTGTAGTTACATGAAGTGGTGCAGGTGCAGTTGTTCCAATACCTACTTTTCCGTCATTCATCACTGTGAGAGCATTTGAATGAGAACCGTATGTTCCATTTCCAATCATTAGCAAAGCATTTGGAACGTTCACATTATAACTTCCCATTGCATTAGAAGAAGGCCCACTGGCAATTGTGCCCTCTCCCATTGCAGTAGAAGAAGTCCCACTGGCTTTTGTGTTCGTTCCCATAGCAGTCGAGTATTGTCCACTAGCATATGTTTGGTTTCCCAAGGCTGTAGAAACATATCCATCCGCAAGTGATCCACTACCAAAAGCTGTGGAAGAAGTTCCAAGTGCTTTTGTATCATATCCCATCGCCGTGGATAAGTAACCTTTAGCTATTGTGGCTTGACCAGTCGCCAAGGAAGCATTTCCAACATTTATGTAATCCCAATTATTAGGAGAATAAGTATCAAGTGAGCCTACCCTAAAAGCTCCTTTGCTTGGATACCAAATTAGTTTATTCCCAACACCTGTAGTGTCAGATCCCAAAAGCACTGTTTTCCCATAAGCTACATTGAAAGTTGCTTTTGGAGTAGAAGTACCAATACCCACATTGCCAGTATTATTGTTATTGATGTTGTTGCCATTTAATGCCCAACCCGTGCCAGCAGCTGCGTTAGTAATAGGTATCCAAGCCGTGCCATTCCAATATTGGAGTTGGTTAGTGCCGTTGTTATAAAATACTGTGCCACTCGTTGGATTGGTGGTTGTGGTAGCTAAAGTTACAGATTGGGCAGTAGTTAATTGGCTAATTAACAGTAAGTTAACGAGAAGATAGAGTGATTTTTTCATGGGAGTCGAGGTTTTTTAACGAAGTTCGTTAAGTTTTCGATTCCCTCCAAAAAAAGTGGATTAATTTTACTTTACGGAAAAGGTTTGTTTTTACAAGATAACTATTTGATTATCAATAAACTATACTAAATCTCCATATAAATCAAATTCTTCGGCATTGTTGATTTTTACATTTGCAAAATCACCCAAACGGACATATTGTGAGGCTGGAACAAGTACTTCATTATCTACTTCGGGTGAGTCAAATTCAGTTCTTCCAATAAAATAGCCACCTTCTTTTCTATCAAATAAAACTTTGAATGTTTTACCAATTTTTGCTTGATTCAACTCTGCCGAAATACCTTGTTGCAGTTCCATGATAATATCGGTGCGTTCTTGCTTTAATGCTGCAGGAATATCATCGGGCAACGAAAACGAATGGGTATCGTCTTCGTGCGAATATTGGAAAACACCTAATCTGTCGAAACGCATTTTTTCTACAAACTCATACATTTCTTCAAAATATTCCTCAGTTTCGCCAGGATGTCCTGCAATTAAGGTTGTTCTAATAGCCATTTCTGGCACTTTTTCACGAATTGTATTTATCAAGGCCTCTGTTTTTGGACGGTCGATGCCTCTTCGCATGATTTTCAACATTTCGGACGAACCGTGTTGCAGCGGCATATCCAAATATTTACAAACGTTCGAGCGATTTTTAATTACATCTAAAACATCCATTGGAAATCCCGAAGGATAAGCATATTGCAAACGAATCCATTCGATACCCTCAACGTCAGAAAGCTTATCGAGAAGCTCTGCTAAATTGCGTTTTTTATAAATATCTAAGCCATAATAAGTCAAATCCTGGGCAATCAGAATGAGTTCTTTTGTACCTTTTCGAGCTAAGTTTTTAGCTTCCAAAACCAATTCGTCGGCAGGGCGAGAAACGTGTTTTCCACGCATAATCGGAATAGCACAGAAGCTACAAGGGCGGTCGCAACCTTCGGCAATTTTTAGGTAGGCGTAATGAGCTGGGGTGGTTAGAAGTCTTTCTCCTACTAATTCGTGTTTATAGTCCGCTTTCAGCGTTTTCAGCATTCGAGGTAATTCATTTGTCCCAAACCACGCATCAACTGTGGGCATTTCTATTGACAGTTCATCTTTGTAACGATGTGATAAGCAGCCAGTTACGTAAACTTTGTCCACAATTCCAGCTTCTTTTGCATCCACATACCGAAGAATGGTATCTATAGATTCTTGCTTGGCATTATCAATAAATCCGCAAGTATTAATTATAACAATATTAGAATCATCCTTTTTAGATTCGTGTGTAACTTTCATGCCATTGCCTTTGAGCTGCGTAAAAAGTACTTCTGAATCAACGATGTTTTTTGAACAACCAAGCGTTACAATATTGATTTTATTTTTTACTATTCCTTTTGTCTTCATTTTTATATTTTTTGGCGATTTTGGAGAATCGCACCGCATTTTCTGCAAAGTTCGGAAAAAATAGCTTGTTTACCTAAAAGCAATACATTTTGGAAGAATTTTAACCGAAATTTACTTTATTGGAGATAAAAAAATCCTTCATTTTCAATGAAGGATTTTTTTTCTTTTGATATATCTATCGACTATTCTTTTACTTTCTTAATTACGGCATCAGCGATGTTTTGCGGAACGATTTCGTAATGAGCAAATGTCAAGTTAGCAGTTGCACGACCCGATGACATTGTACGAAGGTCAGTTACATAACCGAACAATTCTGACAAAGGCACATCAGCCTTGATAACTTGTGAGCCAGCTTTTGTATCCATTCCTTTCATCATACCACGACGACGGTTCAAGTCACCAGTGATTGGGCCTGTATATTCGTCGGGAGTCAAAACTTCTACTGCCATGATTGGCTCAAGAATTTTTGGACCAGCATTACGAGCCGCTTCTTTGAAACCTAAACGTCCTGCCAATTCAAAAGAGATTGAGTCTGAATCGACATCATGGTAAGAACCGTGAAACAAACGAACTTTCATTGAATCAACTGGAAAGCCAGCCAAAGGGCCATTGACCATTGCTTGCTCAAATCCTTTTTGTACTGATGGAATAAATTCTTTAGGAATAATACCACCAACAATATTGTTTACAAATTCTAAACCAGGAAGTCCATCTTCACGAGGGCTAATTTCAAATGAAATATCAGCAAACTTACCACGACCACCCGATTGTTTTTTATAAACTTCACGGTGTTCGTAAGACTTCGTAATTGTTTCTTTATAAGCTACTTGCGGAGCACCTTGATTGATTTCAACCTTAAATTCACGACGCATACGGTCAATGATAATTTCGAGGTGAAGCTCGCCCATACCACGCATGATAGTTTGACCTGTTTCTTCGTTAGTTTCAACTGTAAGCGTTGGGTCTTCTTCGATTAGCTTAGTGATAGCTTTCGAGAAATTATCTTGGTCAGCCGATTTTTTAGGCTCAATTGCATAACCAATTACAGGCTCAGGGAATACCATTGATTCTAACACGATAGGGTGTTTTTCGTCAGATAAAGTATCACCAGTCTTAATATCTTTAAATCCTACTACCGCACCGATATCACCAGCACCTAATCTTGGAATTGAGTTTTGCTTATTAGCGTGCATTTGGAAGATACGAGAGATACGCTCTTTGTTTCCCGAACGGTTGTTCAAAACATAAGAACCTGCATCCAAACCACCTGAGTAAGCACGAATAAAGCACAAACGACCAACATAAGGGTCAGTTGCAATTTTAAATGCCAAAGCTGCAAATGGCTCGCTTTCCGAAGGCTTGCGAATTACTTCTGCACCAGTATCGGGGTTTGTTCCGATGATTGCTTCCTTGTCCATTGGTGAAGGCAAAAGAGCCATCACGTAGTCAAGCATTGTTTGAACACCTTTATTTTTGAAAGAAGAACCGCAAAGCATCGGAACGATTTTCATCGAAACAACTGCCGCACGAAGAGCTGCCAAAATTTCAGCCTCTGTGATAGATGCTGGGTCTTCAAAATATTTTTCCATCAAAGTGTCGTCAAATTCGGCAACAGCTTCGAGTAATTTTTCACGGTATTCGGTTGCTTCTTCAAGCATATCGTCAGGAATAGGAACCTCCGAAAAAGTCATTCCTTTATCATCTTCATTCCAAACAATTCCACGGAAGTTTACCAAATCAACTACACCTTTAAAGTTTTCTTCAGCACCAATTGGTAATTGTAATGGCACAGCGTAGCTACCCAACATTTCTTTAACCTGCTTACACACGTTCAAGAAATCGGCACCAGAGCGATCCATTTTATTAACAAAACCCAAACGAGCAACGTTATAATTGTTTGCCAAACGCCAGTTAGTTTCTGACTGAGGCTCAACACCATCAACGGCACTAAACAAAAACACAAGACCATCTAATACACGTAATGAACGATTTACTTCAACCGTAAAATCAACGTGACCAGGTGTGTCAATAATATTGATATGGTATTTGTCGCCACGGTAGTCCCAATCTACGGTTGTTGCTGCCGAAGTGATGGTAATACCTCTTTCTTGCTCTTGTTCCATCCAGTCCATTGTTGCTGCTCCATCGTGAACCTCACCAATTTTGTGACTAACGCCAGCATAATAAAGGATACGCTCAGTAGTAGTGGTTTTACCCGCATCAATGTGGGCTGCAATACCGATATTTCTTGTGTATTTTAAATCGCGTGCCATTGTTTTATTTTAAAATTATTTTTGATTTGTATATCTTACTTGAAAAGACTTTTTTTGTTAAAAACACAGTCTTTTTAAATTAGGGTGCAAAGGTAGTAGTTTTTTTCTTAAAATCATTAGTATTCTTTAAATATATTCGTAAAGGTGGAACGGTGCATTTTTTAACGAAGTAGCTGTTTTGTGTTATTTTTTTTCTTATTTTTGTTGAAAATATTATTAAGTATGGTACAGACAAAAATACATTTCACAAATCTGCAACAAGAGCTACTACGTTTGTTTGCTCATCAAGTTGATGAAAAAGACCTTACGCAAATTAAAGATTTGATAGGTAAGTATTTTGCTAATAGGCTTTCTTCGATTGCCGATGATGCTTGGCAACGCAATAAATGGACTGACCAAGACATGGAAGATATATTGAATGACTCAAACCAATAAACCATGAATATTGTTTTGGATACTAATGTTTTGCTTGTTTCGTTGCCTACTTATTCTAAATACTACGCCATTTATCAAGCCTTGTTAGACAAAACCTTTGATTTATATGTGAGTAATGAAATTTTAAGCGAATATGAAGAACAGTTAAGCCTAAGACTTGGTTATGACCGAACTGATTTGAAACTTCGTGAATTACTCAATCTTTCTAATGTATTTTGCATTGAACCTTTTTACTACTGGAAATTGATTACCCAAGACCCTGACGATGATAAATTTTGCGACTGTGCCGTTGCGTGTGGTGCTGACTTTCTTGTTACGAATGACAAGCATTATGATATATTGACACACATTCCTTTTCCTCCAATTACTATTATTAAGGCTGATGCTTTTCTTGGTGTTTTAGCGAGCATTAATTAAAAAATATTCTTAGATATTGTTTTAAAAACGGCTGAGACGCCAACTGGATACAGAACTCATTGACTATTTCGCCTATATATTTTAGGTTTTAATAATTCGCTTAATGAATCATATTTACTCATTGATGTTGAGTCCATTGATACATAAAATGCGTAAGTATCTTGCCCCCACATTCCATCATTAGAAACATTGGGATAATCAATTAAACCCTCTTCGCCAGCACTATTAATTTGATAACTATTTTTTTTTGAATAATAAAAATAGTTTACATCGTATTATCCTGTTTCATAAAAAGGCTCATTTATACAAAATGTTAGGGGGTTTCCCAAAACTTGTATTTGATAAATCCCATTTTCAACTATTATATGATTTGATGATGAATCCTCTGCAAATTGAATTTTAACCTAGCCTTCATAGTTTTCGGGAATAAGAATATTTAATGTTTCACTTTTTTTTCGACATGATGAGAATATCGAACATATTAGCAAGAGTATGCAAAATCTTTTCATGTAAATATCAAATCTATGAGGTGGTGATAAGTTAAATTTTCTATCTTCTCCTGAAATGTTACACAAAACTAAGCAAACATTACATCAAGAACATATCTAACACAAACATTTTGTAGCATCATTTCATGCGATTGTCTAATATTTGATGAAAACATTGATTACTATTTTTTATTTTTTCATTTTTACTGTTTGTATCAACAATTATCTTCAATCAACCACCTTAAAGTTATGAAAAGACGGGATTTTATCCAGTTGTCGGGTATGGGTTTGGGGGCAATGATGGGAGCTTCGATTCCAGTTCTTGGCAATGAAGTTTCAATCGAACAATTGCTCAATCCAGTGGCAGACAATGCCATGAAAAAGAAAATGGCTGATGTAGCTCTCAATGCTGCCAAGTCGAAAGGTGCAACCTATACCGATGTTCGTATTGGTAGGTATCTTCAACAGTTTTTATTTACTCGTGAAAAAAATGTGCAGAATATCGTTAATGCCGAATCTTACGGCATCGGTATTCGAGTAATTGCCAACGGAACTTGGGGTTTTGCCGCTACGAGTGATGTCAGTAATGACGGCATTGCCAAATGTGCCGAAACAGCCGTAGCAATTGCCAAAGCAAATGCCAAAATACAAAAAGAGCCTGTCATTTTAGCTCCACAAAAAGGCGTTGGCGAAGTTGTTTGGAATACGCCCATCATTAAAAATGCCTTCCAAATACCAATAAAAGAAAAAATAGATTTATTAATGAATGTAAACGGCAAAGCCATGGAAAATGGAGCAGGCTTTGTTACATCAAATTTGTTTTTTGTGAATGAACAAAAATATTTTGCTTCAACTGATGGTTCATACATTGACCAAGATGTGCATCGTATTTGGCCCACATTTACAGTAACCGCCATTGATAAAGCCGCAGGAAAATTCAAAACTCGTGATGCCATCAGCTCGCCAATGGGCATGGGTTACGAATATTTGGATGGTTTGGCAAGCGAAAAAATCGCTGGACCAAATGGACTCGTTGGCTACCGAAATTCGTATGATATGGTAGAAGATGCCATTACGGCAGCTAAACAAGCAAAAGAAAAACTAACAGCAAAAACAGTTGCAGCAGGAAAATATGATTTAGTTCTTGACCCCAATCATTTAGGCTTAACCATTCATGAGTCGGTTGGGCACCCAACCGAACTCGACCGAGTGTTAGGCTACGAAGCAAATTATGCAGGAACAAGTTTCTGTACGTTGGATAAATGGAAAACCAAAGCCTTTAATTTTGGTAGCAAACAAGTAAATATTATTGCCGATAAAGTACAACCTTATACTTTGGGAACTGTCGGCTATGACGACGAAGGTGTTCCTTGCAAAGAGTGGGATATAATAAAAGATGGTATTTTGGTAAATTATCAAGCCATTCGTGACCAAGTAAATATCATTGGTGAAAATGCTTCTCATGGTTGCTGCTATGCCGACAATTGGAATTCGGTACAGTTTCAAAGAATGCCAAATATATCGCTTCGTCCAGGAAAAGAAAAACTGAGCGTACTTGATATGATTAAAGGCGTGGAGAAAGGTATATACATTGTTGGGCGTGGTTCTTATTCGATTGACCAACAACGCTATAATTTCCAATTTGGCGGACAGTTGTTCTACGAAATTAAGAATGGCGAAGTTGTTGGAATGTTAGATGATGTAGCTTATCAGTCAAATACGCAAGAGTTCTGGAACTCATGTGTTCAGATTTGCGACAAAGATGATTACCGAACTTTCGGGTCGTTTTTTGATGGCAAAGGGCAACCTTCTCAAGTAAGTGCCGTTTCGCACGGAAGTGCCACCACTCGCTTCAATGGCGTGAATGTAATTAATACTGGAAGAAAAATCTAAAAAGAGGCTCAGAGGGGCAAAAGACACAAAGCCACAGAGAATAGTTTGATATTTTAAAAAGCTTTGTGCCTCTACCACTTTGAACCTCATTTCTAAAAAACTAAACAAATGGCTATATTAACAAAAGAAGAAGCTAAAAAGATAATAGATAAAGTTTTGGCATTTTCAAAATCAGACGAAATGAGCGTGGCTGTCAACGGCGGTCGCACAGGAAATATTCGTTATGCTCGAAATTCAGTATCAACCAGTGGCGAATCAACCGATTTATCATTGGCAGTTACAGCAGTATTTGGCAAACGTTCGGGCACATCAACCATCAACGAATTTGATGATGCTTCCTTAGAGAAAACCGTTCGTAGGGCAGAAGAAATTGCAAAATTAGCTCCCGAAAATCCTGAATACGTGCCGATGCTAGGACCCCAGACTTATTCTGACACAAGCACTTATTCAGAAAGTACAGCAAAAATAAACCCAGACTTTAGAGCAAAAGCGGCATTTGATAGCATTGACCCATGCTCAAAAAAGAAGTTAACAGCCGCAGGATATTTGGAAGATACCACTGGTTTTTCGGCAATTGGCAATAGCAAAGGGCTTTTTGGCTACAATAAATCTACGTCGGTAGATTTTTCGATTACAGTAAGAACAGACGACGGATTGGGTTCTGGATATGCAATTCAAGATTATAATGATGTTTCCAAACTCAATACAAAAGTTTCTACTGAAGTGGCGATGCAAAAAGCAATGGCATCAAGCACGGCCCAAGCATTAGAACCTGGAAAATATACGGTAATTCTTGAACCTGCGGCAGCCGTAGATTTGCTTCAAAATATGATGCGAAGCATGGATGCTCGAAATGCTGACGAAGGCAGAAGTTTTTTGAGCAAAAAAGGTGGTGGCACTCGTTTGGGTGAAAAACTTTTTGATGCAAACGTAAATATTTATTCTGACCCGACCAATTTAGAAATTCCAAAAGCTGGTTTTGCGGGAGATGGTCGTTCGCAAGAAAAAATTTCTTGGATAGAAAATGGTGTTGTAAAAAACCTTTATTATTCAAGATTTTGGGCTGAGAAAAAAGGCGTTAAGTCTGTTCCCCCACCATCAGGATTTATCATGGCTGGCGGCACGCAATCTTTGGCAGACCTCATCAAAGGCACAGAAAAAGGCATTTTAGTCACTCGCTTTTGGTACATTCGTGCCGTTGACCCACAAACATTGCTCTACACAGGTCTTACTCGTGACGGAACTTTTTATATCGAAAAAGGAAAAATAAAGTTTCCTATAAAAAACTTCCGATTTAACGAAAGTCCAATAATTATGCTTAATAATTTAGAAGCAATGGGCGTTCCAACTCGTGTTGGCGGTAATTTGATTCCTGCATTAAAAATTCGAGATTTTACATTTTCAAGTTTATCAGATGCCGTTTAAAATTTGGTAATGACTAAAACGTTTTTTAAAATAGGAATAACCCTGAATGGGTTAAACCGCGGCGGCGGGCCGCATGAATAGCCACGATTTTCAATCGTGGCTATTCATAACTTAACACCTTCGGTGTTTTATAGACTTTTGGATACTCAAATAGGGTTAGAATTATCTATGGAAATTCATTAAGATCGTGCTTTTTTTCAAAAACATCAACCACTTATCTGCACAATTTGTCCATTCATCAAAATCACCAATAAAGTATTATTTCCAAATGGTGTTTAATACTTACTTTTATATTTCAGCAAATAATACCTATTCATCATTATATACACAAAAACTAAAAAAAAGCTTTGAAAAGAAGAAATTTTATTCAATTATCCAGCTTAGGTTTTGGGGGACTGGTGTTGCCCAATATGCCTATGGGCGGTATTCCAATTATTGGAAATGCTGTTTCGCAAGAAGCAATACTTGATAGTGCTATTGATGTTGCTATCAAAAAACGTTTAGCCGATGCTGCTCTCAATGCCGCCAAAGCGAAAGGTGCAACTTACACCGATGTACGCATTGGTCGCTACCTTCGACAATTTATCGTTACTCGAGAAGACAAAGTGCAAAACATTGTCAATACCGAGTCTTATGGTGTTGGCGTTCGTGTGATTGCCAATGGTTGTTGGGGTTTTGCCGCAGTTGTAGATGCAAAAAGTGAAGCAGATACTGCCAAAGCCGCCGAAGAAGCAGTAGCGATTGCGAAGGCAAATGCCAGATTAATGAAAGAACCCGTTCAACTTGCTCCACAAAAAGGTTTTGGTGAAGTAAGTTGGAAAGCACCGATTCAGAGAAATGCTTTTGAAGTGCCAATCAAAGAAAAAGTTGATTTGCTTTTGGGCGTAAATGATGCCGCCATGAAAAATGGAGCAAACTACGTAAACTCTGTGCTTTTCATGGTGAATGAACAGAAATATTTTGCCTCGTCAGACGGTTCATATATTGACCAAGATATTCACCGAATTTGGCCCATTGCTGCGGTAACTGCCATCGACCCAAAATCAGGTAAATTCGAAACCCGTCAAGCATTGTCAGCTCCTGTAGGTATGGGTTACGAATATTTGCAAACCAATCCAAGTGATAAAATTGCTGGTATCACCACTCGCTACAATAAAGGTTATGATATGCTGGAAGATGTAACTGCGGCAGCCAAACAAGCCAAAGAAAAACTCACAGCAAAATCGGTAGAAGCAGGTAAATACGATTTGGTACTTGACCCATCTCACTTATGGCTTACAATTCACGAATCGGTTGGGCATCCACTCGAACTTGACCGTGTTTTAGGCTATGAAGCCAATTTTGCAGGAACATCATTTGCTACTTTAGATAAATGGCAAAGCAAAAACTTTAATTATGGTAGCAAAGAAGTAACACTTTTTGCTGATAAAACGCAAGTTGGTTCGCTCGGTGCAGTTGGTTGGGACGACGAAGGTGTTCAAACCAAACGTTGGGATTTAGTAAAAGATGGTACTTTGGTAAATTATCAAGCCATTCGTGACCAAGCCCATATCATTGGCGAAACCGCCTCTCATGGCTGTTGCTATGCCGATAGTTGGTCGTCAGTTCAGTTTCAACGTATGGCAAATGTGTCGTTAGCGGCTGGAAAAGCACCGCTTTCGGTAGCTGAAATGATAAAAGATGTAAAAAAAGGTGTTTATATTATTGGTGATGGTTCGTTCTCGATTGACCAACAACGATATAATTTCCAATTTGGCGGACAGCTATATTACGAAATAAAAGACGGGCAAATTGCAGGAATGTTGAAAGACGTAGCCTACCAATCTAATACACAAGAGTTCTGGAATTCTTGCGTAAAAGTTTGTGATGAGAGTGATTATCGTTTGGGAGGCTCTTTCTTTGATGGAAAAGGGCAACCTTCGCAATCAAGTGCGGTGTCGCATGGTAGTTCAACGGCACGTTTTAACGGCGTAAACGTCATTAATACTGCTCGTAAAGTCTAATCATTTCTCAACAATTAATCTCGAAAAAAAATGTCTGTAATATTAAATGAAGCAGAAGCTAAAGCCTTGCTAAAGAAGGTTCTAAGCTACTCAAAAGCAGATGAATGCGAAGTAAATCTGCTGGGAGAAACACGTGGAAATCTACGTTATGCCCGAAACGAAGTATCAACAAGTGGTACCTTGATTAATCAAAACTTATCGGTTCAATCAGCTTTTGGTAAAAAAGTTGGTGTAACTACAATTGACGAATTTGACGATGCTTCGCTTGAAAAGGTAGTTCGTCGTTCGGAAGAATTGGCTCGCCTTGCTCCCGAAAACCCTGAATATGTAGGTGTTTTAGTTCCACAAGAATATGTTAAATCAAGCGGCTATTTTGAATCAACTGCTAACATTACGCCCGATACACGTGCTGATGCTGTTGCCAAAAGTCTTCAAATTTCAAGCGGTCAAAAATTGGCGGCGGCGGGTTTTTTAGAAGACCAAAGAGGCTTTTCGGCGATGATGAACTCAAAAGGTTTGTTTGCTTATTATCTTGACTCCAGTGTAAACTTTTCATTAACCGTTCGAACTGATGATGGGACGGGTTCGGGCTATGTAGCAAAAGGTTATAGTGATTTCAAAAAATTAGATACAGCTGCTGCAACAAAAATTGCTTTGCAAAAAGCATTAGGTTCAGTTGGTGCAAAAGCCCTCGAACCAGGTAAATACACCGTAATTTTAGAACCAACGGCAGCAGTAGTTTTGCTCGAAAATATCTATTTCGATATGGATGCCCGAAGTGCCGATGAAGGTCGGTCGTCTTTCAGCAAAGCGGGTGGAAAAACTAAATTAGGCGAAAAAATAGTAGATGAAAGAATAACATTTTACTCTGACCCAACACATCCAGAATTGCCAGCGGCTGCATGGGCAGGTGATGGACAACCGCAAACAAAAAGATTTTGGATTGAAAAAGGTGTAGTTAAAAATCTTGCGTACTCACGTTATTGGGCAGAGAAAAAAGGTGTGAAGCCAGTACCAAATCCTAACAATATGATTATGGAAGGTGGCTCTGCAACCTTAGATGAAATGATAAAAAGTACTAAAAAAGGCATTTTGGTAACAAAACTATGGTATATACGCACAGTTGACCCTCAAACACTCTTGCTCACGGGGCTTACTCGTGACGGAACGTTCTTAATCGAAGACGGTAAAATTAAATACCCAATCAAAAACTTTCGATTCAATGAAAGTCCTTTGATTATGTTGAATAACCTTGAAACATTGGGCAAGCCCGAACGTGTAGTTAGCACCGAGTCAAATCAAAACTATATGGTTCCACCGATGAAAATTCGGGAATTTACATTTTCAAGTTTATCGGATGCAGTTTAAAAGCCATAAGCATTAAGCTTTAGCAATAGGCTCAATCTACATTGATAAAAAGCCTATTGCTAAAGCTTAATGCCTAAAGCAAAAAATATGAAACCATTTATTTTCACACGAATTCAATACAACTCTGGAGATTGGGACACTGATCAGCGAATGCCTGCCAATATTTTGAATTCATTAGTAGAATATACTACGATTCCGATTGATGAAAAAGAAAAAGTAGTGCTTTTGAGTAGTAATGAAATATTTAAAAGCCCTTTTTGCTATTTAAGTGGGCATAAATTGGTAGAATTTTCGAGTCAAGAAAGAGACCATTTTCGCAAATATGTCGAAAATGGCGGATTTGTTTTTGTCGATGATTGTAATCATGATATTGATGGACTTTTTGCCAAATCTTTTGAACAAGAAATGGCTCGTACTTTTGGAGCAAAAGCTTTGCAGAAAATACCAAATACGCACGACATTTATAACTGTTTTTTTAAGTTTGAAGGTCCACCCACAACCAGTTTTGAGTTGAATGGCTGGGGAGATGACCTCGTGCATGATTATTTGAAAGCCGTACAAATCAATGGAAGAATTGGCGTTTTATATAGCAATAAAGATTACGGCTGCGAGTGGGATTACGATTTTCGGAATAAACGCTTCTTAGCCGAGGATAATACTAAGTTTGGAGTGAATATTATTAATTACGCATTAACAGTATAGAAATTGGAAACCAAAGAACTTACACACTATAAATTATTGGTAGCAAAATTACCACACTTAAAAAAAGAAATTGGCAAAGTAATCGTGGGGCAACATGAGGCAATCAATGAGATTCTGATTTCCTTGTTGGCTGGTGGTCATTGCCTGTTGGAAGGCGTACCAGGACTAGCTAAAACATTGATGGTAAGTACATTAGCTAAAACTCTCGACATGAAGTTTAAGCGAGTGCAGTTTACGCCAGACTTAATGCCAGGAGATATAATCGGCACCGAAATTTTGGAAGAAGACCACGAAACGGGTAAAAAATTCTTCAAGTTTAATCAAGGACCAATTTTCGCCAATATCGTTTTAGCTGACGAAATCAACCGAACACCTCCCAAAACGCAAGCGGCTTTGCTCGAAGCCATGCAAGAGTATAAGGTAACTTATGCAGGTACAAATTACGCCTTGCCACTTCCTTTTTTAATCATTGCTACACAAAACCCCATCGAACAAGCTGGAACCTACCCTTTGCCAGAAGCTCAATTAGACCGCTTTTTGCTGTATATCAAGTTAAATTATCCTTCAGAACAAGAAGAATTGGAGGTTTTGAAAAGCACCACGGGTTTAAGCAAACCAGACCTTCAAACGATTCTGACCGATAAAGATATTTTGGATTTACAAAAACTCACTCGCCAAGTTCATATCAGCGACGAACTGATTACTAAAGTAAATCAATTAGTTAGAGGTAGTCGTCCCGCCAACTCAACATCTGCTTTTGTGAAACAATGGTGCGAATGGGGTGCAGGACCTCGTGCGGGGCAAGCATTAGTACTTTGTTCGAAGGCACGAGCGGTGCTGAATGAGCGTTTTTCAGTCATTCCAGAAGATATTGAGACTTTAGTATATCCAGTTTTGAGGCATCGCATCGCCCTGAATTTTAGAGCAGAAGCAGAGAATATAACGACCGACGATGTGATTAGAGACTTACTGAAGAATAGTAGATAATCATGCTCTCATCCGAACTCATTAAACTCAATAACTTACAACTCGCTGGAAAATTAGTCAGTGATGAATTATTGTTGGGTATTCACGGCAGTAAAAGATTTGGACTTGGAACTGAGTTTGAACAATATCGACATTACGAACCTGGCGACGACCCCAAAAGAATAGATTGGAAACTCTTTGCTCGTACTCAAAAACATTTAGTTCGAGAATCTGCCACCGAAAGCAATTTTCAGATTAGGTTAGTGTTAGATTTGTCAGGCTCAATGAATTATGCTGAAAAAGAAGTCAGTCGCCTACAATACGCTAAAGTTTTATTGGCTTCGTTGGCCTATTTAGGATATAGACAAAGCGACCTTTTGAGTTTATATTCCTTACAAAATGGGGAATTACAAAAACTCGTTCCATCAGGAAAAAAGGCTTTTGAGCGAATTTTATATGCACTCGAAAAAGCAGAAGCACATGGCATTTGGCAAAATGCTAATCCTAAATTTCCCGAATTTCAACAAAAGCGGGACGCCGCCCGACAAAAAGAGTTAGTCATTATTGCCTCTGATTTTTTACAAGTGGGCGATGAATGGCTAAAATTGATTCAAAATATAGCAAACCCACGCCGAGAGGTAGTTGTTTTTCAAATATTGGGCAAGGAAGAACTTAACTTTGATCTAAAAGGATTTTATCGTTTCAAAGATTTAGAAACAGGAAAAGAGATAGAATTGGAGGCCGAAGCTGTTAAAGACGACTTTAGAAAATCAGCAGAAAAATATCTCACAAATCTGGAAGAATCGCTCAGAATACCCAATGTTCATTTGATAAGAACAACTTTGCAAGAACCAATTGCCAGCGTAATTACAGAATCATTGAAGAAAAGAAAACTATAAAATGGAATTTATAAATCCTTTCATGCTTTGGAGTGCTTTGGCGGTTGCGATACCGATAATTCTCCATTTTTGGCATCAAAAGAAAGGAAAATTACTTAATTGGGCTGCCACATCTTGGCTAATCGAAAAGAACCTCCAACAATCAAGAGGTATTCGATTGGAGAACATATTGCTTTTATTACTTCGGTGTTTATTGCTGATTATTTTGTCTTTCTTTTTGAGTAAACCAATATTTAATTGGCTGAATAACAATGGTTTAGTTAAAAAAATACATTTGGTTCAAGCCAATAGTTTGCTTGTTAATAATTATAAATTTGAGTTAGAAGAAGCAAAAAAAAAGGGAGAAAAAATCTTTTGGATTAACTCAAAAACAGAACAAATAGATGATATTTCAAAGCTGTCATCGTCGCAAGAATTTAATTCTTTGATCTTTCAATCATCGATCAATAAAGTTTTTCAAAAAAATCCAAAAGAGCAATTTGAGCTGTATTTTATAAATAATCAAAGTTTGAGTGATGTACCAAATATCTTTGTTCCAAACAAGTTTTCACTTCATACAATCATTGATTCGCTCAATATTCCTTTGAAACCGTATTTGAATTTTTCAAATAAAAGAAAACTATTTATCAATGCTTCCAATCAATTAAGCAGTGCTTTTGCTTTGGAAGCAAATGGAAGGTTTGAACAAAAACCAACTCATTCGGGAGCGATAAATATACTTGTTGAAAACCCAAATAAGGCAGAAAAACAAGCAATAGAAGCAGCTTTAAAGGCTTTAGCACAAGTTTATCAGATTGAAATCGCCATAGATTTTGAAAAGAATACGGCAAAGAAGTATGATTTTGTTTTTGATGAAAATTTTACAGAAGATATTTCAAACTTAGTTTTTAGTGGGCAACTCCCCGAATATTTGGGCGAAATATTGATAAAACATTACCAATTAAAAACCATTCAAAAACCACTAAGTCAGCAACAATTGAGTTCATTATTTAAAATATCTCAAAATCATTCTAAAATATCGGAAGAAAGTGGTTTTTCAAAAATCATTTTACTGCTTTTTATTATCATTTTAGGAATTGAACGCTGGATGGCACTAAAGAAAAACGCATGAACCAAGTTCGCAAAATAATTTCTTGGGTAAACTACCAACTCTACGCTACGGCTTTTGTAATGTGTATATTGGTGGCTGGGGCTATTTATTTATTTATTTCGACTTTTTCTTCATTTTTTCTGTCAATTTTAGGAGCTATGGTCGGTTTTGGAATAATGGCTTACAAAACCCGCCTTTTCCAAAAAAAACGTAGTTTATCCCTTCAGTTGATTCATCAAAAACTAAATAATACTGAGTATAGTCTTCAATTATTAGATATTTCAAAACCTAATATTGCCGAGCAATTACAATTAGAAAGATTATTGTCGAACATTGAAACTCAGCCAATACCCAATGTCATTTCTCCGAAATTAGGTATATATTTAGTCATTTTTTTAGCAGCTTTAGGCATAAATTATGCTTATCCTCTTCTGAAAAAAGCATCGCTACCAAATGCTGAATCTAAAGAAACACTGACTCCCAACTCTATTATCTCAAATCTTAAATCTCAGTTCATTTCTGCTAAATTGACTATTTCTCCTCCTACTTATACTAAATTTCCAATCAGAGTTGTATCAGATTTGAATGCTTCCGCTATAAGTGGCTCGGTCTTAAAATGGCAATTAAATTTTACAAATTCGACCAATTTAGACGTAAAATTGATAAATAATAGAGGAGAAGAGTTGAATTTTAAGAAAATCGGAGATGAATTTGAATATTCTGACCAATTATTGACTTCGGGTTTATATGCTTTCAAAGCCTATTTCAAAGACTCTTTGGTCTATCAGTCAGATTATTATAGATTAGAAGCTATTCCAGATTTTGCACCTAAAATCGAACCAAGTTCTAAAGAATTATACACGTTTCATTATCTCAAAGACGCTAAAAATATTTCAATTTCTGCCAAAATATCAGATGATTTCTTGGTAGATCAGGCGTTTATTGTGGCAACATTGGCACGAGGTTCGGGCGAAAACGTTAAATTTAGAGAAGTGAAATTTCCAATTGCTGCAAATAATTTTAAAGAAGCAAATGTTTCTAAAAACATCGACTTAAAAGCCTTAAATTTTTCGCCTGGCGATGAACTTTATTACTATTGGGCAGCGATTGACAACAAAAGACCCGAGGCAAATTTTACTAAATCAGACACCTATTTTATTGTTTATAAAGATACGGCAAATGTTGAAGAAGCAGAACTTTCGACAATGGCTATGAATATTATTCCAGAATATTTTAGAAGTCAGAGACAAATAATTATTGATTCAGAAAAACTTATTGCCAAGCGAAAAAAGATTAACATAAAAGAGTTTAATAGCATTTCAAATGAGATTGGTTTTGACCAAAAAGCCCTAAGATTACGATATGGACAATATTTGGGTGAAGAATTTGAAAATACAATTGGCGGGGCAAACGCTTTGCCAAGCGATGTGGAAACAGATGGCGATTTGCTAAAAGGCTACGTGCATGACCACGACGGAGGCGAACACGAAGCCGAATCGGGCGGACAAAAAGACGAACATGAACACAACAACACAGGAAATAAACAAGATGAAAAAGACCCCGTTGCCGAGCTTTTGGAAGGTTATATACACTCGCACGATGATGGAGAAGCCAACACTTTTTATGAACAATCGACTCGTAGTTTATTGAAAATGGCTTTGGAACAAATGTGGCAGTCGGAGCTACATTTGAGATTATATGAACCCGAAAAAGCAATGCCTTTCGAGAAAAAAGCACTCGAATATTTAAAATTGGCACAGCAAAAAGCCAGAGTTTTTGTAAAAAAGACCAGTTACGACCCTCCTCCGATTAAAGAAAAAGAGAAACGCCTGACCGGAGAATTAACAAAATTTAATGAAGCATTTAGTAGCGAAAAAAACTATTCTCAACAGCAATTAGAAAAACTGATTGCCGAAGTAATGGGCATCATCGAAGCGAAAACTCCTACACAAAAGCTCAATTTTATTCAAAAACAAAAAGTATTAACGCTCGAAAATAGACTCAGTGGTAATGTAATAAATAGTAGAATCTCGAATTTGGCAATCTTGAGTTTATTACAAAAAATTATTAACGAAAAAGAGCTTTCTGCTAATGAAAAGAATGAGTTAAAAACTAAGCTTTATCAATTAGTTGGTAGCATTTTGCCAAGCAAAAATAATAGCAGTAATAAATCGTATTCGAGCGAAAGCATTTTGGAAAAAGCATTTTGGAAAAATCTTCAAAAGTAAGAAATTTCTTTACATTTTATTAAAAAAATGAATCTATTAGTAATCATATTAACCATTTTTTCAAGTTTTGATTGGCTCATTTATTTGGCTTTGATCGCTATTTTGGGACTTCAAATTTGGTTGACTTCAAAAGCTAATTCAATTTCAAAACAACGAAAACGAATAAAATTAGCACTTAATCTGTTTCTTTGGTTGGCGGTTTTACTTTTTGTCATTCAACCTCAATGGAAATCGGCTACAAATGCAAGTCGGGTGTTAGTGATAAGCAAAAATATCCCCTCAGAAAACATTAAAAAAGTCAAAGATAGCCTTAAAATTACTGAGTTTTTTTACAAAAAAGATTTTCAACAAAGAATAATCGAAGACCCCAATTTTGTTGAGCATTTAGGAAATATTTATCTTCTTGGGCAAGATTTCGATGCTGAACTTTTGAGCCAATTGAGCGAAAAACAAATGACTTGGTTGCCGTTTTTTGAGCAAAATGAGTTGCAAGATATTCGTTGGAATGGCATCGTCAGAAAAGGAGATATGCAAGAAATTTTTGGAAAAATAGAAGTTTCGGCCACAAATACACTCAAAATAAAGTATGCTGACCAAGTTTTAGATAGTGTTGTACTTCAAAAAGGGATTAATAATTTCAAACTGCGTTTTTCAACATTTTCAGTAGGAAGAACAGAAACCGAACTATTTTTGGGCAATGAATCACTTCAAAAAATTGCTTTCTTTTCGAGGAAAAATCCAGCAATTGCTATTCAATTTATTTTAGAAAACCCTGATTTTGAAAATAAATCTTTGGCCGAATGGTTAGGAAAAAATGGTAATCATGTTGAAATAACAACAACTGTTGCCAAAAACTCTCAAAATCAAACATCAATAAATAAATTAATATCAAAAGAAAAATTTGCACCCGATATCATTATAACCGACCCAAGTAATGCGTCAAATCAAGTCGTTAAAAAAGCAATTGCAGAGGGAAAATCTGTTTTGTTTTTGAATCTCACAAATCCTGAACAAGAATTGAAAACCATTAATCAGGCACTTGATTTACATTACTTTGCTAAGAAAACCACAAATGAGGATTTTATCAAAATTTCAGAAAATTTAACTGCTTTACCCTATCATTTTGAAGGAAAACCCAATCAAAAAAATATTTCAGACTATCCGGTAGCCATTCAAAAAAACATTGGAAAGATTGGAGTAAGTCTATTGAATGAAACCTTTCCACTAAAACTAAGTGGAGATAGCTTAACTTATGGTAAACTCTGGACAAGTGTTTTTCAGCAATTAAATCCCTCTTTTCAAGATAATATTGAAGTTGCCGCACCCATATTTCAAGACACAAAAGCAACGATTTATCTAAATAATCGCTCGATTTCTGCAAAAGATTTAAAAATTGCTAATGACACCATTGAAGTAGAAAACTCTGCCATTAACTCGCTTTCGAGTGAAACGAATTTCATTTTTAGAAAAACAGGTTGGCAAACATTGCAAGATTCTTTGGAAGTTTATGTAGAAGGAAATCCAACAATTTTGTGGAAATGCAAGCAAATTAATGAGTTTTTAAGGGTAAATTCAAAAAATAATGCTCAAAATAAAGGAACGTTATCACAAGTTTTAACAGCAAAGCTACCAGATTGGGCCTGGTTTCTGATAATTTTAATGTGCCTTACAGCCGTTTGGATAGAACCTAAGTTGTAAGTTTTAGATAAAAATAAAAAAGCTTCAGATTTCTCTGAGGCTTTGGTGGGAATTACTGGGTTCGAACCAGTGACCCTCTGCTTGTAAGGCAGTGAACAAGGTTATTTGTTAGCTATGAAATAGTTTGTAAGTAATTGATAATGAGTAAATTATATTTTATCAATTTGTTTCTACTTGTATGTTTTTTCTTATATTTGCCGATATTGTTTACACCATGTTTACACCAATATTAGCAAAATGGCATCAATTAGAGTAATATTATACACACAAAAGCTACTAAAAAATGGCGAACACCCTATCGTTATTCAAATAATAAAAGACAGGAAAGTCAAAAAAATGACTGTTGGTAGTTGTTTACCAACCCTTTGGGACTTCAAGCTACAACTACCTAAGCAAAAACATCCTCAATATAGAGAGCTGGAAATTTTGATTGAAAAGAAGAAATCAGAAGCTAAAACTATGCTCCTTTCTTTGGAAAATGAGAAAGGAGATTTTTCTTTAGAGGATTTTGAAAAGAAATTTCAAGCTAAAAATGAAACAAAAACGGTTTTTGCATTTTTAGATTTATTGATAGAAAACCTTATTAAAGATAAAAAAATAGGAAATGCTAAAGTTTATAAAGACCTTAAACGAATCTTAAAACGGTTTAGAGCAGGTAAAGATCTCAATTTTACAGACATTAATGGAGATTTTCTGAAAAAATTAGAACAAGATTGTAGAGAAAGAGACATGACAGAGGTTTCTATAAGTACCTACTTTCGTACGCTGAGAGCTTTATATAATAGAGCAGTTTCAGAAAAATACGCAAAAATGATAGACTATCCCTTTTCAGATTTTAAGGTATCAAAATTTAGCACTAAAACTGTAAAAAGGGCAATAAATTGGGAAGAAATACAAAAAATAATCAATTTATCTCTCTCAAAAGAATCGAAATTATATGATACCCAACAATTATTTATTTTTAGCTACTTTGCTTGGGGGATAAATTTTGCGGATATGGCTGTTTTAGAATGGTCTGATATAAAAAACAATGTTTTGAAATATGCAAGAGCAAAAAATGGAAGGCATTACTCTATTGAATTGATTCCAGAAGCCATTCGTATTAATGAACATTATAAGCAATATCGAAGTGATGATTATATTTTTCCAATTCTATTCAAAAAAAGACATCAAACACCCATTGCTGTTCACAATCGTATTAAAAAAGTGAATCGCCAAATAAACGATAATCTTAAAAAAATTGCTGAAATGGTAGGAATTGATAATGACATTACTTTCTATGTAGCACGTCATACATTTGCAACGGTCTTAAAGCGAAAAGGTTTAGCCACATCAGTTATTCAAGAAATGATGGGGCATGATTCAGAAAAAACCACACAAATTTATTTGGATGATTTTGAAAACAAAGTGCTCTATGATGCTTCTAAACTGCTTGTGGGTTAATTTTTAAAGGGTGAGATTACAATGATGTTTTGTATCCACATCAAAAATTAATACAATTATCAGCAGTATGTTCATATCCAATTAAGCAAAATATTGTTTTCGGTATATTTTATCTTTTGTCTTCTTCAAAGTAAAGTTACATGTAAAGCAAATTGCCCAGTTGAGATAGAAAGTATCTTGTATTTTCCAAAGGCATTTTGCCCAAATAGGGATGGTTTGAATGATTTTGGGACATATCTAACATTGAAACTTTTCCCGATTCGGAGGTTCTCGTCTATAACCGCTGGGGAGAAATACTATTTTACTCAAAAGGCTATACCGAGAAATAGGACGGTACATTTAATGGAAAAAAAGTACCTGCCGATAGCTATTCCTCTGTTATCAAATCAAATTTTGAAAATAAACCTGAAATTAAAGGAGTTGTTTATGTAGTTTATTGAGTAATAATTTTAAAAAAATAATAGGATATTACATTGTTTCCATTGCTCTCTCATTATTTTTTTTATTAAATTTAAGTGTTGTTTGTTCGTAATTATCCGTATATATCCGCATTTATTCGGATAAATTTAGACGAAAACAGATATATGTAAAAAGTAAAGTAAGCCATAGTAAAAGTATAGAAAGTGTGCCTGAATGGTTGTAGGTTCGTGTCCTGTTTCCGCTACATTTAGAAACCCTAATCACTTGATTGTCAATGAGTTAGGGTTTTTATTGGTCGGTTGGTTACGCATTTGGTTACGCAGCAGAAAAATCCCTAAGCCTTATTGATGTTTTAGGCACATTATTATGAATCGAATTTTTGTTTAGTAAAAACCTAATCAAGCGGTAATACCAGTAAAAGATACTCCAATTTTGAACGGCAATAATTCTACTCGTTATATAGATGAAATCAAAAAACTATTTAAAATAAAGTGAACGTATCGCAAACAACGCTTCAAAATATATATTTGCAAATTATTTTGAGAACAAAAAGTTTGACTGTCCACGCTCAATACCTTTTGACTGTGGCGATGCTGATTTAAAACAACTATTGGGGTACACCATACTTTGTAGTGATAACGACTACACTATTTTATTTTTTAGTTTACTTCATAGCAAAGTTTTAATTTTTTATACCGTCAGCAAAAACTGGTGGAAGAAAAGCATTCGAGATACTCTACCCAAAGGAAAAAGATTTAGTGGTTATCTTGCCTTTGGAACTGATATTTCAATGCTGGGAAAAGGCTTAGATAAACTATATTATTGATTTTATCAAAGACCTATATTTAAAGCTGGCTGTCGGTATATTTAGCTTGATGCCAATAAACAATCAATAAAATTCAACCCAAAAAAGGTTTTCAATCTCTCACCTCCTCTGATGAAAAAGAAGGCATACGATTAATTTATTTTGATTTGACAAATGATTAATGACGTATTATTCTTATTTCACTTACTTTTCTTCTATTTGCATCTGAACAAATCTTCAACTAAAATATTGTGGTAAATTTTTTAGTTTGAAGCAAATTCATACATTTGTAATTAATGAAACCTGCATATTAAAACCCTAACTTTATGGATACAACTACTACACAAAATTTTTCAGACTTTTATTTTCAAATGGGTAAGAAGGCATCGTTAGATAATATGTCTAACCCTGATACCTTAAAGCCAAGTTTGAACTCGGCATATCAAATTTTCTGCCAAGATTTGAATAATTCTACAAATAGTAGAATTGCTATTTTATCAGCGGATTCTGAAATTCTTTTACGAAGAATTAATCAAAAACAAGGCGAATTAGACCCTTTAGATTTAGAAAGAACACAAATTAATGAAAAAATAGAAACAATAGATGAAGAAATCCTAAAAGTAAAAAGTGGACAGGTTACGCAAAACTATGCATCTTTCGTAATTGGAGCATTTATTACATTTATGCTTACTTTGTATCTTTTTGTTTTTTATTCTTCTATTGCATACTCCGCTATATTTGGAACTTCTGAAATAGCTATACAAGCTCTTTTAAGTACAGAAATCTTTAGTATGGCAACTCAACAAGGGGGGGGAACTCTTACTTTAGTTTTTCTTTTACCCGCTATCTTCTTAGGCTTAGGTTTTTTAATACATGATGCCATTGAAAAAAAGAGATTTGCCATCCTTGGGTTTATCATTTTAGCTACTCTTATTTTTGATGGATTAATGGCGTATAAAATTGCTCAGAATAATTATAATGCCCTTTATAATAATGGGAACTATACAAAACCTTGGCAATATTCTTATGCTTTCAAAGATATTGATTTTTATTTAGTCCTTGCATTAGGATTTGTAGTTTATATAATCTGGGGTTATTTATTAGATTATTCAATAAAGAAATGGGATGAAACCCAACCTAATAATGCAATTACATTAAAAGTGACAAGTCTCATTAATCAAAAAAATGCTTTCCAAAATAAAATATTAGAAATAACCTCTAATATTAATCAACTTAAAGGCGAAATCGAAAGTTTGAGAGAAGAAAAGAACAATAAAGATGAATTATTAATAAGATTAAACAACGGTGCAAGTGCCGTTAGTGAATCTGAGCTAAATGGAATGGTAGGTGCCTTTACAAAGGGATGGGTTACTTTTATTACATATCATTTTAATGATGATGATATAAAAAAAATCAAAACCGAGGAGGCAACAAATATTTCAGAAGCTTGGTTTAAATCTACGTGGACTAACTTATCTATCAAGTAAAATTATTAAAATGAAACAGCGAAATAATAAGCCCCTATTTATTTTAGGGGGATTAATTGTACTTTTTATTGTATTTTTTTGGATAATTACAATTGAATCAACGTTTTCAAAATTCAAAAAAGATGCCCTGAAGTCGGTTTCATTTATACAAATTAAAAATGTTTATAAAACTTACAATGAGGAGCTAAGCAATAATCCTGATTTTTTGTCTGAAATTTCAAAACGATTAGATATTGTCAACCAAGAACAAGAATTCACAGAAGAACAAAGAATAGAAGCTGAGAGTTGGATTGGCAATCAAACTATTTATTTAAATTTAATTATTGTTCCTGATTTATCCCGAAGATTGGGTCAAATACCCAATCAAGAAGAAAAAGATAAGGAAATGATTTCTGAAATATATGATATGTTTCAAGAATCAATCAAAAGAAAGGCGGCATTAAAATCTGGGTACAAATCAAAAGATAGACTTATTATTGACGTTACCGACGATAAACAAGCGGGAGGAAACTTTAGAAAAATAGCCAATGAATTAATAATTGACTTAGCTAACCAAAAACCCCCTTATTGGAAACACCTTGATGATTCTAAAAGAGCATTTTCTAATAACGTTGAAAAGCTTTATAAATTAGGAGAACAAAAGGGAGCCGATTACTGGAATTATTTTGAAAAAGACTTTTTAATTAACACCCAAAAATCTACATTTTCAGAAAAATACAGAAATGTTGTAGTTATATTAACAGATGGTTATTTAGAAAGTGAGACTACTTGCTATACTTGTCAAAATAATATTCAACCATTAACAAAAAATTTATCGGATTGGGAAGTTTTAATTCTTGAAGTAAAAGAGCGAAAAAGTGGAGATTATGAGATATTAAAGAACAAGTGGAAAACTTGGCTTACTTATTCTGGCATTAGTTTGGACGACAACTTTTTTCAAATGACTCAAAATGCTTCCAAGAAAACAAAGGATATTATTAAGAATTTTGTAAATAAAAAAAAAACTATAGCTATATCCAATAGCTCAAATACAGGCGATTGTAAAAGCGATTACGATGGAATAATCTCAAGAGTAGAAAGCTTAATTCTGTCTCCACAGTCAAGCTATTCTCAAATAGCAAGTGCAAAAGACTTATTAAAACAAGCATCAGAGAAAAAGACAGAATGTAAGTTATCAACAGGTAAAAAAGCAGGTAAAATACATGATTATTGCATTGAACAAGCAAAAAGTGCAGAAAAAGCATTTAATGAATTGAAAGATGATGACTTTAAAAAACGAATGAATTTATATAATGAGTTGGCAAATCTAATAGTTGATGTACAATAGAATCTCCACATATTTAATAATTATACTTTGTTTAGTATCAAATATTTCAAACTCACAAAAGCCACAAAGTGGTGAAAGTGAGTTTGATTTTTTTATGAACAAAGGCGAAGTATATTTCCAAAATGGAGATTATTTAAGAGCGAAAAATGTATTTGATTACTGTGCTAAAATGTCACATCCACTAAGGGCTTTTGCACTGAAAAAGAAAGAGACTGCTATAAATTTATATTTACTGAAAGAAACTGCCAATCGAAAATTTGCAGAAGGAAATGATTTTGAAGAGAGAAATATTTTACGTCAGATATTAGCAGTAAACCCATTAGATAAATATTCAAAAGATAGGTTAAATACAAATCAAAATGAATCAGAAAAACCTGTAATTACCTTTAAACCGACTACTACAAATACGCAAAAACCTACTCCATCTAAGATTGTTATTTCTAAACCTAATCACGAAAATGAGGAAAAAATTGAAATGGAAAAACATTTGGCAGAAGCAAAAAAAGCTATTAAAGATGGAGATACTAAAAGAGCAAGAACTCAACTACGAATTTTACAAATAGCTGGTTATAAACCCAACGACATCAAAAATTTAGTTGCGGTGGTTAATAAAATAGAAGAAGAGGGGAAACCTAAACCTCCACCTAATGGCTTAGATGAATTAAAAAAACAATATAATAAGCTACTAACCGAAGCAAAGAGGGGATTTAAGCAGGAGAATTACAGTTTAGCAAAAAGAAAGTATCTTGAAGCCCAAAAAGTTGGTTACGGCAACAAAAAAGCAGTTGATGATAAGGTAAATCAAATTGTAATTATTGAACGTTATTTACAGGATATACAAAAAATTAAAAATAATTCAAGTCTTGAAGAAGACTTATTCAGCCTTTATAGTAAAGTTTTAGCTAAGAATAGCGATGCAAACAAACTGAGAAAAGAGTATTTCGATTTAATTGCAGATAAACTATCAATTGTAAACACTTATGATGAATCTGGTTGTTTACGAAAACAAAAACTTGTTTCTAAACTCCAAGAAATAGATAAGACGAGGTTTGAAGGAAATCCAGATTATAGCAGGGTTATAAAAGATTGTGAAAGTTGTAATTATAATAAATTTGCTTTTAGCGAAAAGTTAATTGTAGCTGACAGAACACTTCAAGCAGGAAACTATACATTAGCTATTGATTTTCTTAATGAGGCAAAATCACAATTAGAGACAATTATGTGTTTCAAAGATGCCGAAAAAGTCAAATTTAATAATGATATAGACACTAAATTGACAAATATCAATAATTTGCTTGCTAATGGTAAGTGCCGTTCAGAATCTGAGAGAATAGTGGTTTTGTTAGATTCATTAATTTTTAATAAGCAATTTGAGGAGGTTAAAGAAATATCAGCAAAAATAGACACAAACTGTCTATTAAACCCATACAAAATCAAATTGAAAGATGTTTTGAAAAGCAGCAAATGGGGCTTAAATGATATCGCAAGAAAAAAAATATTAGACAGTGCCGATAGAAGCAGAAAATTGAGTTATAATTATGATGAATGTAGTTTAATTTTAAAGGCAAAATTATTCTGTAATACTAAAAGTGATAGTATAGATATTGATGCTAAATTTAAAAATGGAGAGTGTAATTGCGTAATGTACAAACAAAATTGTCCCGAAATTAGAAATGGTAAAATGGTTATTTGTAAAGACACTTCAACAAAGTTTAAGGTTTTGTTTGAACCAACATTAGGCCTCAGTGGTTGGAATAAATATGATTTAAGTTCTTACAATGACATAAAAGCTACCAACTTTAATTTTGTAGCCACCACTAAAATTCCGAATATTGGATTGAGAGTGAATACCTACAATTATAAAAAAATCATTGATTTTAGATATGAATTTGCTTATTCTTCTAAAAATATTGAAATAAACTCAGGTGCTAATAGTTCAAACCAAATAAACCTAAATCAATTTAAAAACCAATTAGACATTAAATTACATACTCTACCAAAATGTCCCCCAAATTTAAGGTATTTTTTGTTTTCTGGTATAAACACTACCATTGCAAAAGCAAATCTTCAAAAGCCAATTGTTGAACAACAAAAATTAATAGACAATATTTTCAATAATACATTTTGGGGTGGTTATTCTGTGGGTTTAGGAATAGAAAAGTCAAATCATAAGCCTTTTCTAAAAGGTTTTAGCTTTGAAGTATATTATAGTAGAAATGGAATAATATATGATAAAACTCAAAAATTGTTAAAGAGTCCATTTAAAAGTGATGTTTTGAATAGTTTTGTTGGAGTAAAGGTAGGTATTTACATTTTTTAGATATATTTAATCTGTCGTGGTTCAGTAGAAACGCTACAGATTACTGATAGAGAAAAATTGCATTTTTCCTATAAAAGATTTTTAGGAATAACTTTCACCTTAAGTGTAATTACTTAGAGGCAGTAAGTTTTTTTTCTTTTTTAAAAGACTGGATACGAATTTTTTCTTTCGATTCATCATACTAGGCTTCTATATCTTCCCAAAATGGTGTTAATGCTGACTTTTCAACAACCACATCCATCGGTGTTTTATTATTTAAAGAGCTATGAGGACGATACCAGTTATAATGAAACTGCTACTCTTCTACTAAGAGCGGCAATTTCTTATCTTTTAAATCCATTTTATAGTAAAATTCTTGTAAATCAGTCTGTTGACTTCGTTCTACACGTTGATTGCATTAAAGTAGTAAAATTGCGATTGAAAATAGACCTTTGTAAATGGAATTGCAAAAGATATTTTCAGAAGTGCCTGATTTTAGAGTAAATCGGCGAAAATTACATCTGTTATCAGATATTTTGGTCATCAGTTTGTGTGGCGTTCTTAGTGGAGCAAATGATTTCGAGGATATATCAGAATATGGCCGTCAAAAGCACGATTTTCTATCCAAATTTTTAGACTTGCCCAATGGGATACCCTCTCACGACACCTTCAATAGAGTATTTAGATATTTAGATACACAGTCATTTAATAGCTGTTTGGTTAATTGGTCCTCAGAGATTATAAGCTGTTTGGATTTTTACCAAGTCAATATTGATGGCAAAGTTTTGAGAGCCACAGCAAGGGATGGTGAAAAGAAATCTGGACTGTGTTTGATAAGTGCGTGGGTAAGTGAACAAAATGTAAGTTTGGGGCAATTAAAAACATCGGCAAAGAGCAGTGAAAAGACAGCAATTCCAGAACTTATATCTAATTTAGACATAAAAAATGCCTTGGTAAGTATCGATGCCATTGCTTGTAGTAAATCAGTAGCGAGCCAAATTATTGAAAAAGATGCTGATTACTTATTAGCCCTAAAAAACAATAATAAGGAACTTTATGAGCCAGTGAGCCAGTGGATGAAAAGTCGAAAGCCCTACTTTGATACCGAAGAACATATAGATTTTGGCAGCGGAAGGATAGAACATAGAAACTGCTATGTATGTCAAAACCTCTCATTTTTAGATGGTTTGGACGCTTGGAAAGGCATCAAATCAGTAATTATGATTGAAGCCAGTCAAGAAAAGAATGGAAGTATTAGTAACGAAACTCGTTTTTATCTCAGTAGCAAAAGTGAGAGTGCTTCCTTTTTTAACAAGGCTGTTAGAAATCATTGGAAGATAGAAAGTACGCTACATTGGCAATTAGACATCACTTTTTTAGAAGATAGACAGCGTGTTCATATGAATAATGCAGCAGAAAACATGGCGACACTAAGGAAAATGAGTCTTCAATTACTCCTAAAAACCAAAAATGGTAAAAGTGTCAAAACAACTCGAAACAAAGCTGCTTGGAATAATGAAGTTTTAATCAATATTTTGAAGAATATACCACATATTTAAATGCAATCAACGTGTTCGTTCTACTTTTCCATTGAGATGTGGAGAACGAGGTTTTATAGGACGAAACTTAATGCAATATTCTTTTAGTTTCTCTTGAAATGTATAGGTAAAAAACTCCTGCCCTATATAAGTCTATACTCATTGAATAGGAAGCGGAACGCCGCCCGAAGGCATTTGTTCAACGACTCGCTCTAAAAAATCAATAGAATTTTTCGCTGTTCGACGAATATATGTATATATAAGGCTAAAACTCTAAATCTGCTACAATCATCAATAGCTGTATATTGGTAGCGTCCAGAAGTTATTTTACAAATATTCATCTGTAGTCTTTCTCCTGGAATTTCCTTTGCATATCTAATGAAGGATGCATTCTTTCGATACTTATTTAGTGGTTTTACCTCATTTTTATTTAAAATTCGGCCAATCGTGGAAACGGATAATTTTACATTGTATTCTCTCATAAGGGGCGAGCAAATCCGTATTTTACCATACCTAAACTCTTGACGAATTAGTAAAACAAGATTTTCAATTTCATCATTTGTCTTTTGAGAAGCTAATTTAAGTGGGCGTTTAGATTTCTCAAACAACCCATTTTTACCGTCATTAGTAAAGCGTTTTAGCCATCGTTGTAAGATACTTCGAGCAATGCCATACTTACGAGCGGTTTGGCTAACTGAACCACAGGAAAAGTAGGTGTCAATCCATTTTTGCCTAAGCAAAATATCTCGTTCTGCCTGATTCATAAGTTTTTGGTTTTTCAGCCCAAATACTAAAAAAAACAGTAATTACGAAGTATAACTATTTCAAGAAATCTAAAACCGACCTATCTGTAGCGTATGTCTTGAACCTTCACAATTAATTGCTTATTGTTTTTATGATCATGAGCAAACTGTTTTTATTCAAAAGTAATCCCGAATTCACGTTTTTTTAAATATCTTTTCCATTCACCCTTTGTTCCATTAAAAGTATTTATGTCAAACCAACTATTTGAGTTGTTAAGCTTTCCTTTGTGAGAATGTTGCCAAAATGTCCATTTTTGTTTAATATTTGGGCTTTTGCTGAAAGAGCAAATCCAAATGTCATTGTCATCAAAATTTCCCATAATGTATTTCTTATAACTGCTCTCATTGGAATAAATCATCATCTTTTTTTTTGATTTTTTCTCTACCGATGTAATAAATTCTCTAATTTCATTAATTACATTTTCAGTTATTTCTTCACTTAGATTACCCCACTCTTCAACATCAATAACTAAGGGGAGGTCCGCTTTTTTCCCTTTTATATTTTTTAAAAAATTATCGGCTTGAGATTTACCATCCTTGTTAAACCTGAAAAAATGATAAAATCCAATAGGAATATTAGTTAAATTAGCATTGAAATAATTTTCCCCAAATTTTGGGTCAACAAAATTTACACCTTCTGTCGCTTTTATATATACGAAATCAATTTGTTGATTTGAAATTTTCAAAAAGTCAATTTTACCAGTGTGTTCCGAAACATCAATACCCGTTATTGGATATTGAATTTTGTCTATTTTAATTCCATTTGGAACAAATAAAATTCGATAAATGAATATTGCTCCTACAATAGCAATTATAATAACTGAACCAATAATTATTAAAAGACCCTTTTTCATTTTTCTAAAAAAACAACGATAGTAAGCGATGTACTTGCTGGTAAATATTGAGTTAAATATTTGATTATAAAGTTTTTACATGTTTGTTTTCGTTGAAATATATGATTTTGAATCACAATTCTATTTAAATATTTCTAATCAAATAAGCGTCTCAAAGATATAATAAAAGTAGCCGATAGGAATAATATAAACTGCAAAATTTTAGAGAAAATCCTATACATTATTTTTCTAATATCATGTCGCACTAACCTTGGCAAGTAAACGACTAAAAAAAAGGCGAGGGTTTCGCAAGTAAACACTTTGCAAACTCCACCACTTTCTTGTGGCAAGTACCTGTATATTCCAGCGAAAGAGGTTCTTCGTCAATTTTGGTGAAAGATTAATTTCAGGTTAACTCCATGAATTTTTATAGCTATAAAATGCCGTTTAATTAGGCTAAACTTATATCATTTCATTTTTTGAATCTTCTATTTTGACTTACAACAAGTATTTCACCAAAATTGACGATGAACGAGTAACGAACGCCGACTATGGGTCAATTTGCTCTACTTTTCTCATTTTAGGCCCAAATGGTGAACTTAGCCCAATTTTATTAAACCATTTACAAAAAATAGTGCGAGAAAATTAGACAATCTCATTCTTCCTATATCTTTAATCAAACCCCTAATGGCTTTCTATCAGGATATTTGTCCAATTCTTTTTTTAGTTCTATGGCAATTTTTTTCAATTCAAGATTGTCTGCACAGATGTCAACGAAATATTCCTTGTCGAAGTCTAGGTCTATTAACGTTACATATGGAGGGCGAAATTCAAGGTCGAAGTTTATCCTAATCATTTTTTTGTCTGAATTAAACTCGTTAAAAAGTTCAAACAATAAATTAGGTTCAATAAAACTCAGGCAAGTACGGCCAGATTGAACATTTTTTGAGAGTGTATCAAACCAATTGATCAATTTTTCAACATCAGAAGTTGTCAATGAAGGATAAACAGTACTCCAATTTCCAAAATTGCTTTTAACATTTAGAGAAATATTTAGCCAATTGTCATCTGATTCGAACTCAGCAACAGATATCTCAGGAAACTCATAGCCGGTTATTTCTAATTCAACAGTTTGATTGTCAATTCCAAAAAAAGTCATATTTTAATGTAAGTTTATTAAGGTTTTAAGTGCCGAAACAGAGGACAAGCGATTTGAGACCGTTCGCCGTAGCGATAAAATACATTACCTCTTAAATCTTTTTAGGGAAATTGTGCAATACTTGTAAAAGTGTTTTCAAGTGTTACCATTAATCCTAAACAAAGAATATTTTAAAATGAATTTTCAAATATTTCGGTAATTATTTTATTTAGTTCTAAAATTTTTTCAGGAATCACTTGATTATTTTCCATGTAGAGATTTCTATTTATTTCTATCATAACAGAAAGCACTGAATCATTTTTTTTATAAAATTTTAGGGGAACTATTGTTCCACTATATGGACTATTTATTTTAGATGAAAATCCATATCTATCAAATGACCTAATTAAGGTATTTGTTAGCCAATTAGGTGTATGAAAATCGTCAGTTCCTATACAAATATTCGGTCTATCTAAAGATTGGTCTGAATCTGTTTTAAATGGAATATTTGCAAATGAATGACAATCTACAATTATAGCGAAGTCATTTGTGTTAAGTGTCTCTTGTACAATATTTTCAAAAGTTTTATGATGTTCTTTATAATACTTTTCAAAAACATTCTTTTTTGAATCTAGAATGTCTTCTCTAAGTATTTCTCCTGTGTCGGTATGGGTATAAAAAAATCCTCTTCCAACTTTATAAAGTTCTTCAAAATCGTCTTCAAATCTTTCAACGTCACAAAATATTCTACTAAAAGGTGCTATCAGTTTTTTTGTGTCTACTATATCAAAAATTTTGTCAGTTGCCCAATCTGTTAGCAGGTTAATTTCATTCTCAACCAAATCCATATTATACCCATTTGTGAAAGGTAAATAAGTACTTGCATGAGGAATATGAAATATTAATGAATCTTTAAAAATATCACCAAATAATGCTTTTGAATACTCATATCTTTCTTTTAACATAGGTTTTACTTGGATTTTCATTTATACGTTCTTTAAAAAACAGCTTCTTGTGCCGTCAATAATAGTTCTTCGTCAATTTTGGTAAAAAACATGCTGCATTTTAAAAATAGGATTTCAAAATAATGAAAAGGTTATCAAAATTATTTTAATTAAACCGCATGCTAAATCAATCTAAAATCTTGGATTTGCCTAGAAATTAATCTATTACCAAAACTAAGAAAGCTTTCTGTACGATAAAATTAGATAATCTCAGGTTGCTGCTAAATCCATGATATTTATTTTGCTATAGACTTTTCGACTCGTTTAGCTATTGACGAAATAGCCCATTTACCATTAATTTGATAATTCTTTAATGTTTCTAACAATCCTATTTCATTTTCTTTTGGAAGTGACTTGTTGCTAATTGTTATTGGACTTTTGGATTTTCCAACTGTTGTCATCAATTCTGCCTCTTCCTTTGGTAAAAATTTACCTCGTAGTGAAATTTTATTATGCCCTTGAAATCCCGCGTTATTTATTCTATATAAATAAGCACTTTGTCCACCCTTATCAATTAAAATCACATCATCCTGATTATAATGTTTTCCTAATTTTTTAATATTATTTTTAAAATTATCATCATCGTACAAGCTAACAACAAAATAACTGCCTTCCCGTACTTCTTTGGCTAATTCTGTATTGTAATCTTCTATGTATGAACCTGTAACAGAAGTTAGTCCATACCTTTTATTTAACAAATATGCTTTTAAATCGCTATTTGTTTCAAAATTTTCTTGATCTGATTTCTCATCACTATTTCTAAAAGATGTTATAATAGCACAATTATGTGCCAAAATATGTTGATAAAGTCCAGTCATATTTGATTCTTGTAAAATGTGTTTTATTCTTATTTCTTTCGTTTAATAAAAATACGAATTTAGGTTTAAGATGTAATTGCCTCTTGTAATAGTGTACTTTTTTGAATTAACTCACTTCTTCATCTTCATACAAAGCACTGTCGGCAATCTCAGTTAATACTAAACTGGCATCAATTTCACTCAATGCTTCAACACCTCTTAGTTGTCGTTGGATAGCTTTGGTTCGTTTACTCATTACGTCGTCTAATTGGTTCAAACCTGTCTGAATGTTTTTCTGTGCCTTTTGCATCATACCTCCAAAGTTTTCAAACTCTTTCTTTACCGCACCCAATACTTTCCATACTTCACTACTCCGTTTTTGAATGGCAAGAGTTTTGAAACCCATCTGTAAACTGTTCAAAATAGCCGCTAGTGTAGTTGGCCCAGTAACGATAATTTTGTAGTTACGTTGTAAATCTTCTAACAGGCTTGCCTTTCGCACCACTTCGGCATAAATACCTTCAAATGGCAAAAACATGATTCCGAAATAGGTCGTGTGTGGCGGGTCGATATATTTTTCACTTATGTCTTTCGCCATTGTTCTGATGGTATTATCCAAAGTCTTTTGTGCAGCTTCAATCAGACCATTATCGCCAGTATTATAGGCGTTTTGTAGTTGTTCGTAAATATCTTTCGGAAACTTCGCATCAATCGGTAGCCATACTTGGTCGTGATTATCATCCTTGCCTGGCAATTTTACAGCAAACTCAACTAAATCATTACTATGGGCTTTAGTATACTCCAGCATACATTTTAGGTGGTATATATGTTAATTTCTTTCTCCAAACTTCTTTTAACCAAAAAGCCTTAGTGATAAAATTATTATGGGTACGTCTATTTTGACTAATAAAACTGGGGTTAAAATCAAATCGAATAGGATTTGTATAATCTATTGGCCCTTCTTTAATTGCTTCAATAAATTCATTTAATGAATCTTCATTAAATGAATTTAATTCTAGGAGCAACGTCTCTGTTAAATTAAGTATGAAAAATGGCTTATTCTTTGAATTATTAAAGTAATAATTAGCTAATTTTTCATTCCATTCTAAGTATGTCATAAGCCCAATTTTTCAGTTTATTAAACACTCTGTAATAATATTAGGTCAAAGTTTGACTTAATGAATGCACTCTATCTGCACAGGTTATGAATATTTTTGATTTAGTGCATTTACTCGGCTTCTAATCTGGTTTCTCAAAGATTCAGGGCTTATGACAGTAATTGCTTCCCCACGAGAAAGTATGAGGGTTTCGAGTTCAAAGTTTATTTTAAGATGGAGTTCAATCATTACATAATTTTCGGTTCGTTCTAAAACCTTCTGAGAGCCATGAATAGGCTTAGTCTCGATATAAGGCCATGTTTGTCTGGCTATTTGTAAGATAACTTTTTCAATTTCACGACCTTCAACACTTACGCCGATGGCATCTTCAAAGTATTCTTCAAAATCAATTGTTTCATTTGCAATATAAGGTGTATTGCTATCTGTAAAATGCAAAATTCTATCAAGGGCAATATTTGAAAGTTTTTGGTATCGAGGGTTTAGCCCTATCAGAAACCAACGGCTATTATATTGTTTTAAATAATAAGGGTGTATTTCCATCGTGGTCGGCACTGCTCTATTGAAACTCTGGTAATGAATATTCAATGACTTTTTATATAAAATAGCATTGAATAATTCTCCAAAAAAATCAAGGCCTTTCAGATACTGATTTTGTTCAAACCCTACTATAGAGGAAGTATTATTAACTTGATGAATATTAAAGGTAGATTCGAGCCTTATTAATATTTCATCAATCCATTCAAATTGGGGCATTCCCTTAAATCGAGATAGAATAGATAGTGTTTCTTTTAATTGATTAGACTCTGATTCGTTAATAGCCTGCTTTTTTATAGAGAAACTTTTGTCGGAGTAGCGATAATAAATGCGTTTCCCTTCTTTATATCTTTCCAGTAGTATTGCCCATCCTTGATCACTTTCCATAAATTTAATGTCGTCAAATATTTGTCGGCGTTTGATTCCATCAGAAAGACCATTAAATTCATAGAGAGCATTATTGCAAGCTTCTATCAAATCATCAATGAAATACTTGCGACCGAAATTGGCAAAGCACTGGTCAAGTGCGTGATAGCGTATAGTTGCGTGCTTGTTAGTTGCCATTGATTTTCCTAAAAACATTGTAAAACACAATTTTAGTTAGTAAAACGGATAATAGCAAGAGGCATTTATTAAGCGGTAATTAGAATGTAAAACGGCGTATAACTTGGTTATACGCCGTACTAAATACATAACAATATAAACAAAACATATTTGTGGCTTTTGTATAGAAATCACCTATTCACAAAAACCACCATTTAAAATAAAAATTAAGGACAATTGTTGATATGTAAGGTGTACCCAATAGTTTAGACAGTATTTTTACTATTGTTGTTGTAAATTTTCTTTTTTTGCTTCTTTTTTTCTTTTGTTAATTGCTGTGGAAAAGT
>NZ_JAYWCU010000118.1:0-40849 GCF_043780375.1 Emticicia sp.
AAAAGCTACAAAAGGATTAAATCAACTACCGCATGTCGGCTCAAAGGTTTTTATTTGTTCAACCGAAATACTTCAGAGTTTTTTGCAGGATTTTGGTAAAAACACTAAAGAAAACCCTAATGAACCTGCTTTTGAAATTGCTAATTTACCAGATGATGAAAATGCAACAATAAAATTATCGCCACAGGCATTATTTGGAAGACATTGTGCTATTGTTGGCACAACTGGCGGAGGTAAAAGCTATACAGTTGCTAAACTTTTAGAAGAAATCTCAAAAAATAATGGAAAAGCTATTGTAATTGATGCAACAGGGGAATATGAAACTTTGAAAAATAATAGCAAAGTAAAATATGTCAAATTCAATGATGGAGAGGATTCTTTATATTTCCACTATTCAGGTTTGCGTGAAACCGATTTGTTGGCACTTTTTAGACCAGCGGGACAAGTTCAACTTCCTAAATTGCAAGAAGCCTGTAAGTCATTAAAAATCCATAGAGAGTTATTAACTTTAGGAGATAAAATTAAAGACGAACATAAAACATGGATACAGCATAATGATTCAATAAGAAAAGATGGGAAAGACCGAAACGCTTTTTTGAAATTAGAGAAAGAATATGGCGTAATTATAAATTCGGTTATTTGTAATTTTGAAATTTTACACCTACCTCATCAAGTCTATTTTGAATGTATTTATGAAACAGGGGCAACAGGCAAGTTTGGTACTAAGTATGAGCGAGACCTTGGATTATGTAATTCTTTAATATCCCGAATTAATTCAACTTTAAGAAACAATTCTTTTATAAATGCCTTTGGAATTGGTAAGGTGGATGGTGACAAAAACGATTTCATAACTATTTTTGAAAATTTTATAAAACCCGACAGTAAAGATAATTTATTAATTCTTTCAGTAGAAAATGTAACCTCCGATAATGATTTAAAAGCTGTACTTGTTAATGCAATTGGAAGGTATTTATATGAAAAAGCACTTTCATCTGATAAATCTTTCAGAAAAATTCCTTTAATCTTAATGCTTGATGAAGCACACCAGTTTTTAAATAAAAAAGTAAAAGATGAATACTCACTTGAAATCGAACTCAATGCTTTTGAAAAAATTGCGAAAGAATGTCGAAAACAAGGTCTTTTTCTTGTACTTGCTACGCAAATGCCCAGAGATATTCCACAAGGAGTTTTAAGTCAGTTTGGAACATTTATCGTCCATCGCCTTATAAATCAAAGAGATAGAGAAGTTATAGAGTATGCTTGTTCAGAAGCAACAAAAAGTGCATTGAGTTTTTTGCCAATTTTAGCCCCAGGAGAAGCCGTTTTAGCAGGTGTAGATTTTCCAATGCCAATCATTTTGAAAATTAAAAAGCCTGTAATAACTCCTAATTCAGATACACCAATCATTTTTAAAGAGGAGATGAAATGTAATATTATCTAAGCAAAAACCGCCATCGAAGAAGCCAAAAGAACAGTAGAAGCTATGATTTTGGGTTGATATTTTTGTATATTTGTATAAAAAATAATCAATCAATGCAAAGAAAAATGGCAATGGTGGCCAAGCAAATTAATCTGAATGACCCTAATCAAGAAGAGGCAGATATAGATTATTGGCTATCGAAAACACCCCAAGAAAGGCTACAAGCCGTTACGTTCTTGATTCGTCAAAATATGACTAATGGGCAAAAAATGGATAGAACCGTAAGTTCAAAACGAATGATGAAATGACCCTTGACCCTGATTTTGAGGACTTTATTCAATTTCTCAACCAATATGAGGTTGATTATATGATTGTTGGAGGCTATGCAATGGCTTTTCACGGTAGTCCACGTTATACAGGCGATTTGGATATTTGGATTGATATTTCAGAGTCGAATGCTGAAAAAATAATTTTGGTTATCAAAGCATTTGGTTTTTCATCGCTCGGATTTAAAAAAGAAGATTTTTTGAAAGAAAATCTAATTAATCAAATAGGATATCCACCTTTAAGAATTGATATTTTAACAAATATTGATGGAATAAATTTCAAAGAAGCATATTCTCAAATACAGGTAATTGAGATAGAAGATTTAAAAGCAAACTATATTGGATTGAGAGATTTGATTCAAAATAAAAAAGCAAGCGGGCGAGAAAAAGACATAGTTGATGTGAACACTTTACAGAAAAAACAGAAGCGTAAAAAATAGTATCAGCTATTATATAGGATAAGAAAAAAATAAAAAATGGCGTAATTTACTCAAAAATTACGCCATAATATATTGATTATCAGTCTATCAAACCGTCTGTTTTTCTAAATTAAATAAATCATTCAATACATCAATCAGTGTTTCGGCTTCGCCACGTTTACAAGCAGCTTTTAATTGAATTACTGGTAATTTGATGATTTTTTGCATCATGCTACTTGTTATTTTTTCCATTTTTTCTGCTTCTTCTGCCGATAATTCTTTCACAAAGCGAGCCATTTCTTCTTTTCTGATTTGCTCCAAAGCACCTTTGAGTTTTTGAATCGTTGGAGAAACAATCATTTCTTGCGACCAATTATTAAACTCTCCGATTGCATCAGATATGATATTCAAAACTTGCGGAATTGATTCCATTCGGCGTTGCAAGGCGGCATTGGCACGGCATTGAATTTCGTCGAGGTCATACAAAACTACACCCGCAACTTCTTCAATATCGGCAGCAATACTATTCGGTACTGAAAGGTCAATAAGATATTTTACTGAAGCCGATTTACTATTTAAAGTAGCTTTCGTAATGATAGGTTCTTCGCAACGAATTGATGAGATAATAATGTCTGCATTCAAAATATTTTGATTAACTAATTGATAATCACATACTTCAAAATTTAATTCTGTTGCTAAAACCTCTGCTTTTTCTTTCGTACGATTTGTAATCGTTATATTTTTGTATCCTTTATCTGCTAAGGTTCGGCAAACGTCTTCGCCAATTTCACCCAAGCCAACAACTAATATTTTTGGATTATTGAGCATCGGTAAGAAACTTTCCATTACCTCAACGGTTGCGTAAGAAGTAGATGCCGCTCCGTCACGGAATGATGTTTCTTGAACGATTTTTTTATTGGTGAAGAAAATCGTGTGTAACAAACGGTGCAAAAATGGTCCAGCCATTTGCACATCTGCCGACCATTGATAAGCGTGCTTTACTTGATTAGGAATTTGTAAATCGCCTACAACTTGCGAATGCAGCCCCATCGAAACTTCAAATAAATAGCGAACCGCCTCGTTATGCTCAGAAATTATATCAAAATATGGAAGTATTTCGTTTGAATTCAGTACCTTTTGACTGGCAAGTAAGCGAATAATGTTTTCGCCTAAATCGTTTTCTGAACAATAGTATATTTCGGTACGATTGCAAGTAGAAAGCACAAGCACTTCTGAAACATCATAAGTTTCACGCATTTTAAGCATCAAAGCTTTACATTCATCTTCGTTAAGTGCAATTTGACCTCTTACTTGAAGAGATGCTTTTTTATGCGAAATGGTTAGTGCTTTAAATAATCCTTGCATTGTTTCTAAAATAGTTTGCAAATTTACAGTCAGAATACTAAATATTGTTATGATTTTTATCAGTTTTTGTAATTTAGAACAATTCTAAACAAATTAAGGTTCTGTTTGGCTATTATCTAAAAAAAATACAATATCTGAATAAGCATTTCTACGATGACTTTACGTTTAATTAATATGATCTGATTGGAAGTAATTAACGTAAATATATGAGTTTCAATACATCATTATCAAACTAAAGGGCTGAACATCAATTTTTTGGGCTGTTTGACAAAATAATCGGTTATTTGGAAAATTCGCTGGGTTAGAAAACCTATGATTTTTTTTAAAACTCTATATCATGTACGACTATTTTGATTAGATGGTTTGCTGAAAATATAATGATTATTGTAAAGTATAGTAATTTAGAATGATTCTAAAATAAGAGGCAATAAATATTGAACTACAAAACCTTAAAACTAGGGTTAAACAAAATATAAAATTTATGGCACGAAGAGAAGTTTTTTTGAATATTTATGAGCAAATCACGGGTTGGAGATTTGTGGCAATAGCAATATTACTTTTGGTTGGGATTGGAGTCTTATATTATTTTAATAAATTGGGTAAACAGGTAGAAGAGCGTGAAAAAAGATATGCAACTTTGTATGCAGCCGGAATTCGTTTTACAATTGAACAAACAAATAGTACTTGTGACTATACTTACGTGCAGGAGATGCTTGATGCTAATGAAACTGTACCAATGATAATTGTTTTGAATGGTATCCCAACTGATTATCATCAAAATATTTCTGAATTAGACGACAAAAATAAAAAATGGGGAAAACAGGAAAAACTGGATTTTGAATATGAAAAAATTAGTGAAATGGGTCAAGAACACCCACCAATTGTGTTTGAAGTAGGGAAAGATAAAGGCTATGTATATTACAGTAATTCGTTAATAGTAAGGCAGTTAAGGTATTTTCCCTTTATTCTAATTGGTACATTTCTAATTTTTGGTTCGTTGGCTTTTATTGCATATAGTTCGTCTCGAAAAGCAGAGCAAAATAGGGTTTGGGTAGGATTGGCAAAAGAAACAGCTCACCAACTCGGCACACCGATTTCGGCATTGATGGCTTGGGTAGAAGTGCTACGTTCGAATCCAGATTTTGATGCAAGTATTGGCGACGAAATGGAAAAAGATGTGCTACGCCTCGAAACAATTACCACTCGTTTTTCAAATATAGGCTCGATTCCACAAATGAGTGAGGAGAAAATTGCACCCTTAGTAGAGCAAACTTTGATTTATTTAGGACGACGAATTTCGACCAAAGTAAAAGTGCATTTCGATAGCCAATTACCTGATAATTTGCAAGTTAAGTTGAATAAGCATTTGTTTGAATGGGTTATCGAAAACCTCTGCAAAAACGCTGTTGATGCGATGGGAGGAATAGGAGAGTTATTCGTAAAACTAACCCCGATAGGCAAAAATAATATTGCTATTGATATAACTGATACAGGAAAAGGAATTACAAAAGGCAACATTCGAAAAGTTTTCAGACCGGGGTTTAGTACAAAAAAACGTGGTTGGGGGCTTGGCTTGACTTTAGCCCGACGTATCATTGAAAATTACCACGATGGGAAACTTTTCGTGAAAGAAACACAAGTTGATAAAGGAACAACTTTTAGAATAGTTTTGGAGGCTGAAAATTAGTTTTTTTTCAAAAATGCTATAACTTCTTTAGCAAAAGCCTCCGATTGAGACGTATTACCATGATTTCCTGGAACGGTTTTTAAGGTTGATTTTGGCAATAACTTTGCTACTTCGGCTGGATTTCCATTGTCAAGGTCTTGGTCGCCTGCAATTACTAAAACTTGTTTTTTAACTTTTGCCAGTTGTGCTGGTGTGGTTGCTGGTTGTACTTTTTGTAAAAAAACCATTACTAAAGTGTCAACGCCATTTCTTTTAGCACTTTCTATCGCACCTTTGGTTTCAGGATAAAGGTGAGCTTTTCCAGAAAAAGCCTCGGCAAACATTTTTCGTCTTGCCCAATTGGAATCGGTAAAATCTGCTCCAACCCCTCCAATAACAGCTTTATGAATATGCTTATCTAAAATCAATTGTCGAGCCGTGAGAATTGCCCCTCGTGAGTAACCTACTAAGTCATATTTCTTAAAACCCAAATGTTTCATTAAAGCCATAATGTCATTTATTTCAGCATTATCTTCGTAGGCTGCAAGCGAATGAGGCTTATCCGATAGTCCATTGCCACGTAAATCAAGCGTTATGACTTTAAAACCTTCTTTAACCAATGCAGGAATCAACGCCCCACGTTTCCACGAATTACTATTACTCATAAATCCATGCACCAGTACCACAGGAAATCCTTCTCCTTTGATCTCATAATGAATTTTTGTGCCGTCAAACGACGTAAACAATGCTTCGCTTTCATTTTGGGCGAAAGTTGTAAACGAGAATAAAAAGAGAAAAATAAAGCTTTTCATGTTTGTTTAGATTGATTGGTAGGTACACGTTTTGATGCGTACCTACTCCCTTAATAGTTATTTTTTTCTGGTATCTAAGCCATAACCTTTCAAAATTCCACGAGCTAAGGCAGTTTTGTGCACTTCGTCGGCTCCATCATAAATTCTTGCAGCACGTTCGTGCGAATACCATTGCGATAATAATATATCGTTGGTCATGCCCAAAGCTCCGTGCGTCTGAATCGCTCGGTCGATAACCCTAAGCATCATATTTGCTGTAAAAAACTTTATCATCGAAATCTCATCACGCACGGCGGCGGCTCCTTGTTCATCAATGTTTTTGGCAGTTCGTAGTACCAAAAGCCTTGCTGAATCTATCTCGGCTCTACTTTCTGCAATAAAACCTTGAATAAATTGTTTTTCGCCCAGCATCACGCCTGGCTCCATTTCTCGTGAAGCGGCATAGCGGCACATCAAATCGAAGCTACGCTCGGCAATGCCAATAAATCGCATACAATGATGTATTCTGCCTGGACCGAGGCGTTCTTGTGCCAATAAAAAACCAGAACCTTCTATACCAATGAGGTTGGCTTGCGGTACACGTACATTTTCGTACAATACTTCTGCGTGGCTTGCCCAACTATCGCCAGCGTGTCCCATGATAGGAATATTTCTGATAAATTTATAACCAGGCGTATCAAGCGGAACAATAATTTGACTGGCTCGTTTGTGTGGAGCGGCATCGGGGTTTGTAACAGCCATCACGACCGCAAATGCTGCCCCATCTGCTGAAGAAGTGAACCATTTATGCCCATTTATAATATAATCATCACCATCTTTCACGGCAGTTGTACCCATCATTGTTGGATTTGAACCTGCAAATTCGGGTTCGGTCATGGAGAAGCAGCTACGAATCTCGCCATTCATCAAAGGTTTTAAATATTTGTCTTTGAGGTGTTTGGGAGCATATTTGTGCAACAATTCGGTATTCCCAATGTCGGGAGCTTGGGTATTAAAAACATAATGCCCGAAAGGTGAACTTGCCAAAACTTCACTGATTTGACCAAATTCGCAGAGTGTTAGACCAAGTCCACCATCTGCTTCGGGTAAATGTAAGCCCCAAAGTCCCGCATTTTTGACTAAATTTCTTTTTTGGTTTAGAACAGGCAATACATAAGAAAAATTATGTAAGAGATTTTCGGTAGTTTCGAGCGGATATAATTCTTTTTCTACAAACGCTTGAATTTTTGGCAAAAGATTTTTGAGTTTTTGGGTAACAAATAGACTTTCCATTATAGTTGATTTTTAGAGTTGATTTCATAAGGAATATTCAACAAACTGTTTTTTTAATATTCCTGAATATTCCCATAAAGTTAGTTTTCATATCGAGATAGCACAAAGAATTAAGGTTTTTCTTGAAAAATAGTTTAATTTTGGGTTTTCCAGCACCAATAAAATATCGTATGTCATAATAGAATACGAACTTTACCAACTTATTATTAATGACACATCGTTTATTTTTTGTTTGCTTTTTTTTTCTACTAAATACGAGTTATCAGTGTTTTGCTGATGATTTTGTTGTTGTACATAACATCAAGATAGTAGGAAATACTCGTACAAAAGAGAAAATTATTTTTCGAGAAATGCTCATTAAAGTCGGTGACACTTTACAAAAAGCTAAACTTAAAGAAATTTTAGAATCTGACCGCCAGAAAATCACGAATACATATTTGTTTATCACTGTAAAAATCACTTCACAAGAGATTGATAATCAGCAAATTGATATATTTGTAGAAGTAAAAGAAAGGCTATATTTGGTGGTATTACCTGTATTTTATTTGGCAGACAGAAATGTTAATGAATGGTGGTATGAACGTAACCACGATTTACGAAGAACTATTTATGGAATTTATGGCAAACACGCTAATTTGACAGGTAATAATGACCAACTCAGAGTTCGGGCAGAAATTGGCTTTATTCCTAATTTCGAGATTTCGTATAGTAGCCCATATTTAGATAAAAAATTGACAACTACTTTTTTAGGGGGTATTTTATATGGAATTAATAAAACAATGGTTTATCGTACTTGGCAGGATAAATTTCAATTTCTGGAAAGTGAACAACAGCAGCGTCAACGACTAAGTTTTTATACGGTTTTATCTCGCCGTACAGGTTTTTACCAAAATCAATCATTGCAAATAAGCTATAACCAAACCCAAATTGCCGATACAATTGCCCGCTTAAATCCAAATTATTTTTTGAATGGACAAACCAAACAAAAATATTTTTTGATAAATTACTCTTACATTTTTGATAGGCGAGATAATAGACAATATGCTCTGAAAGGTTATAGAGCGAGCTTTGAGATTACAAAATATGGTCTGTTTAATGCTGATAATATCAATCAATTGAATATTAGTGCTTCTTACAATAAATATTTGCCGATAAGAGGTAAATTTTATGCAAATTACAGTTTTCGTGGAAAAGTATCATTTCCTCACAAGCAGCCTTTTTTACAAACGGCAGGCTTGGGTTATAAAAATGATTTGGTGCGAGGTTATGAGCTTTATGTAATAGATGGACAAAGCTATGTTTTGGCTAAAACTAATCTAAAATATCAACTTATTGACCATATTTATGACCTGAGTAGATTTCTGAAAATAAAGCAATTCAATACATTGCCAGTGGCGGCTTATCTCAATTCATTCATAGATATAGGATATGCTAAAAATAAATTTCCTCAAATAAATAATACTAAATTAGCAAATAAGTGGTTAGTAGGTGGTGGTTTAGGTTTAGATGTGATTACATGGTATAATATAGTGGGTCGGCTCAATTACTCCATTAATGGGTTGGGCGAAAAACGCTTTTTTTTCAACTTATCGCGTGAGTTTTAGGAATTTTCAAAGCAGTACCTCATTATATAAATACATATTTTGAATAACTTTATAACAATAAATTATCAATGTTTTCAATTAATATATTTCTTTCAAAAAATTATGAAAATTTACTTAGTTATTTTGTCTTTAATATTCATCGCTTGCAGTAACCCAAAAGATACACAAACAGAAGAAAAAGTATCCAGTCCAGCTTCAACTCCCAATGTTCCTTCAAGTAACGTTCAAAAATTGTTACGTTCCATCATGGGTACAGGTGAAGGTCTGCTTAGAGGAATTAAATTTGGGGATGCTATTTCGGATGTAAAAAAGAAAGAAACTGTTGAGCTTTTTGAAGAGGAAGAAACGCATATTGGGTATTCTTTTGATACAGAAAGTCTCGAAACGGTAGATATTCTCTACGAAAAAGACCAAAAAAATCATGTATCGGGCATAGAGTTAGATATTTATATGAATTCTGATGCCTCAAATGATAGTTTGAAAAACGAATTGATTAATCAATTTACGATTCGATATGGCAAACCGTTATCAGATATTGATATACCAACGTGGAAAATTAAACCCAATGGTCAAGTAAATATTAAAGTTGTAAAAAATAAGTTAGATAGGGGTTTAGAAGTGAGATTTTCTCAATTGCCAAAATCTATATAAGATACGTTTTCATATCCCCGTGAAGTTTTTAATCACGGGGATATTAAGTTAATAATTGCTGCTTTCAAAACCAAAATCACCCCTCTTTCAGCTTTTGGTAATTTTTTTGTACTTCTGCGTTCTTCTGAATTTTCCTGACAAAACACTTAAAATCAGCTAACTATAATTTAACGTAATTTGTAAAATTACTGACTAATAAATGCTGATAAATAGAAAAATAAAATTAGCATAAATGTTGAAAAGATATCAATATAATTGCTATAATTGCTGTGAGTGTATAATAATCATATCCTAATATCATGAAAATCAAAACAAAACTAACCTTCAGTTTCTTACTGTTGGGATTTTTAACATTATGTAGTTGTGAGGGGCCAGAAGGCCCGCAAGGAGCAAAAGGCGATCAAGGTATTCAAGGAGTAAAAGGAGATACAGGTGCAACTGGAGCAACGGGCCCTGCTGGTGCAATCGGTGCAACGGGAGCTATTGGTGCAACGGGCCCCCAAGGACCAAAAGGCGATACAGGTACAACGGGCCCAGCTGGTGCGACAGGTGCTACCGGTGCAACTGGCCCCAAAGGTGATACGGGTGCTGTTGGTGCAACGGGTTCGGCTGGTGCGACGGGAGCAACCGGTGCAACCGGCCCTTCTGGCTCGACTGGAACAGGAGGAGGAACAGCGACTAATGTCATTTACTCAGATTGGGTTACTCCTGTAATTGCCGATTGGCAAAAAGTGACGGAGAAAAATTATATATATGGAATAACCGAGTCGAAAGCGAATCAAGAAATAATAGATAAAGGTGTGGTGCTTGCTTACAGTCGCCAAACTTTGGGTGGGCCAGCTTATTTGCTTCCACTCATGTTGGAAACAAGTTCAGGACTGACCAATTATAATATTTCGATAACCATCGGTAAAATAAATGTAACTTTTGTCGAATTATTAGATATAAAAGGTAAGCCAGCCACGGGTCTTCAGTTTCGTTATGTCATTATTCCAGGAGGAATTAAGTCAAGAGCAAGCATAGATTATTCAAACTTTAATGAAGTTGCTCAAGCATTCGGAATTCCGAGATAATTGTTTACTTTATTTGTTAGAAAACTATAAAATCAAAAGGCACTCAAAAGGTGTCTTTTATTGTTTTTTACTGTCTGTTGAATAAAATTGTTAAATAAACGTTTTAAATTTAAGATGAAAAAAATAGCAAATAATTTTCAATTTTTAAGTGTATGGCTCTGCTATTTGCTCTTTCCGTTTATGGGCTTTTCTCAAAGATGTAATCATGCCCGTGAGATTCAAACACTTTATACACATTTGGTTGCCAATGGTTTTGACACAAAAAAACCGATTTCATATCATTATTTTTTTATTGATAATGACCAACAAAACCTTGCTCGCTTTAAAGATTTGCTATTAAAGCAAAATTATAGCTACGTAAATACATCAAAAAAGGCAGATAAATATCAGTTAGAAGTAGAGAAAACAGACGCTTTTGATGCCGAATCGGCTACTCGAATGGAAAATAATTTGAGCCAATTAGCCAAAGTAAATAATATTGATATTTTTGATGGATTTGAGTTAAAATTGGAAGAAAATGAAGATGATTTGCCGAATATAAGCGATTTTAAAAAAGAAGTTGAAAGAATTCCCTCCTCAGAGTTGTTTAAAAAAGCCATGGAATATTATGACAAGAAAGATGATTTGAAAGCACTTGTAGTTTTTGATCGTTGTATTAAATTAGGTATTAATTCGGAAATAAGCTATTACAAACGAGGCAATTGCAAAACTGCTTTAGGACAAACAAATGGAGCAATTGATGACTTAGAAAATACATTGCGATTAAATCCCAAACATTACGAAGCGAATTTCAACTTGGGAGGCTTATATTTTGATGAGAATAATTACAACAAAGCCGTAGATTACTACCAAAAAGCTATTTCGCTCAATCCACGTAGCGACAATGGATTTTATCGTTTGGCAGTAACTTATCAAAAAATGGGAATGAAAAATGCTGCTCTTCAAAATTGTCAAAAATCCTTACAAATCAATCCAAATAATCAATATGCAAAAGATTTGATAAGCCAATTGAAGTAATACTTATTCTACTCTGTGTTTGTAATTACTCGATACATTCTGCACGGTCCAATCTATTCTTTTTACAAACTCATGTTGTCTTACTGGACAATCGTGTTTGGTGCAAATCGCACAAGAAAAATCAAGACAACCGTCGGTATGAACAAATAACTCAATACTTTCGCCAAAATTTTCTTTTACTAATTTACTTAATTCATCAATTTCAAGGTGAGCTTCGTGAATATTCAAATACCAAGGTACAGTCAAATGGCAGTCGAGATGTAGCGTTCCGCCATATTTTATGATACGGAGGTTATGCAAATCAACCCAATTCTCTCTTCTCGAACTTTGAAATAAAGCGATTACTTTATCAAGCAAATCGTCATCGGCTTCGTCCATGATTCCCGCAATCGAACTTCGCAAAATCTTGTATCCTGAAACAATGATTATGATTGCAAATACAAACGCCACAACGCTATCAATCCAAGTGTATTTCAGAAAAAAAATCAGAACAAGACCTATAATAATACCAATCGTAGCGTAAGTATCAGACTGCATGTGCTTTCCTGTGGCAATAAGTGCAAGAGAATTGTTCTGAGTACCTTTTTTGACTGCATAAAAACCAACGCCATAGTTAATAAAAGCCGTGAGTGCCACTAAATAAATACCATAGTCGAGTTGAGAAATTTGGTGAGGGTGTTTCAGATTATTAAGAGCTTCGTAGATAATCAAGAAGCTCGAAACAATCATTAAAGTCCCTTCGGCTGCTGCAGAAATAAATTCTACTTTGCCGTGTCCGTAAGGGTGATTTTGGTCACGAGGTTGTGCCGAAATATAAAGACTGTAAAGCCCAACTATTCCACTAATTACATTAATTGTATATTCTAAAGCATCAGTTAAAATTGCAACAGAATTAGTCAAATACCAAGCGGTGAGTTTTATCAAAAACAAAATAATGGTAATTGATAATAGTCTTTTTTGAATGTTGTAATTTTCGCTCGCCTTTGTCATTTATTGGATACTTAATGAATATGCAAAGGTACGATAAATTGCTAAATGAAGAGAAGTTTATATGAAAAGCATGAGTTATGACCAGTTTTTGTATGGAAAAAGAGACAAATTTGAATTGTAATATTCATTTTCTCCCGTAACCTCTTTTTCTACCCAATTGGGTAAATCAAAGGCTTCATCTTCGCTTTCTAATTCTATTTCGGCTACAATTAAACCCATATTATTGCCTAAAAACTCATCAACTTCCCAAAGTTTATTATTGAACAAAACTTTATATCGAATCTTTGTTAAATCAGAAATAGCAAACATATCTAACAATTGTTCGGCTTCATCTTTCGGAATTTCGTACTCAAATTCGGGTCTTGTTGCACCAATCGATAAGCCTTTGATAGTTAAGTAACTTTTGGTATCGGTAACTCTTACACGAATGGTTTTATTCGGGTCGGTCAATAAATATCCTTGCCGAAAAAACATACCTTTGGGTTTCTTGGTTTCTTGCCAAATTTCTTTATTTACTAAGTATTTTTTTTCGATTTCGAGTGGCATTTTGCAGAGGTTTTAGAAATAATTGCTGAAAAATTATTTCTATTTTGTTGATTATCAGTATTTTACATCAAGTATTTATATTTTGGTTTAAGCGAGTTTTGTAATACATATCGTGCATCACTTGCATGTGTGGTGCTGTCAGCACAGCTAAACCTAAAAAACTGTACGCCATCATTGCGTTGTTATTGATGAACATAAAACCAGCAAATCCAAATATCAAAATCCCTCCAATAGCAAGAAGACTGTAAAAAATGATTTGTTTTAGAACCGACTTAATGTTGTAATAAGTGCTGTTTTTTTGCAAGTATGAAGTTATGTTATTGAGCGAAAGCGTTGAATGCCAAATTACGAAATAAAACGTAAAACCCAATAGCATGGGCAAGTTATAAATAATCAAAAGGATAAGAATAAACTGACCTAAAAATAGTTGTATTTCGACTATATTAGTGTTTTTGTTTTTTGCAAAATAAACAAAAACACTAATAATAAATAAAATCATTGAGGAGGCAATAAGCTCGTAGCGATGCCCGTCGAGCCAATTAATAAATGATAAATTATCTGAACCAGCCTTGAAAAGTTGCAAAATTGCTCTTACTTCGTCAAAATTTGGGAATAAAATAACTGCTAAAATAACTAAACCATAAGCTGTAACAAAAAATTTCCCAAAAATCGTATCCGTTTTGAACTGATGCAAGTCAGTTTCGCCAAAATGATACGCCGCCAAGAAAATAAATAGAATATTACCCAATAGTGGAAAAAACCAGAGCATAGCACCAAATGCTACCAAGCGACCTAAATAATTGACAAAAAAATATAAAATTGAAAACCGCCTCTTTTCATTACTTGCATTTTTTGTGGCAACCAACAAATCGGCAGCTCCATGGGGAATCCCCAAAAATATAATACCGATAGCAAATGCCAAAAATTGTCCTTGTGCAGAAATCGTTTGCACATATTGATGTATCAACAACATAGCAAACCCGATGAACAACAGTATTATTCTCATTGTTTCTATTTGGTCGAAAGTGAAGAAAACGAAAATTGATTAGGAGGAAATGTTGATATTTTTGCCACAAAAACCTTTATTTAAAGGCTTTTGTGGCAAAATAAATAAAGAAGAAAATTAAGAGACAACTTTTTTCGACTCCGTCATAGCAATATTATATACTACCAGACCAAAACCAATTTTATTGATTGCATCTGCAATATTATAAAACAAGTTCAAATCTTTTGTTTGCAGTAAACCAGCACCATCTGGCCCTAACCAACCACCAGGGCCTGCCATGTAACCGATTGGATAAATAGCCCAACCAGCCAACACAAACCAAGCTAATGCTTGAATGCCAGACTTTACTGATGAAGAGTTTGAAGCGGCAGCCAATTGCTTTGCTTCCCCCATCCATGCCGAATGAAGCACATAAACGTAACCGATTGACGAAATCACACCCCACATAACTGAGTGGCTTGTTGAGGAATTTGTATTAAACGCCTCTCCGATGTAACCCGCTACCAACATTAGTACCGATGCTGCTATGAGTTTCCACATGAAAGCTGGTTTTGCACCTGCTGGCTTTAATAAAAGATAAAATTCAACGCACATCAAGGGAACCGTCAGTGTCCAGTCAATGTAACGTAAAGCTACTGGACTTTCGCCAGTTGCACCGTAGAAATCTCTCATGTAATAGTAGTGAACCGCTGCGATTCCGGTAATTAAACCAGATACTAAAAGAGAAGTTTTCCACTTGCCATCAACGCTTCCTCTTTCAAACAAAAAGAAAACGGAGGCGGCTAACATAGCCATGTAGCCCGTAAAAAAAGTAAATGAAACTGGGTCTTTGCCATCAACATTGACGACGTTTAGGAATAAAGTGTACATTAGGGTAATTAAGTTTAAAAATTGAATAATGTAGATAAGACTTAGTGTTTCATCTTTTTGTTTAATAAATTGTTAAAATAATTAGACAAAAAAAACATTTTCCACCACTTTTATTAAATTATTCAACTAAAAAATATAAATAATACACTTTTACGCTATCTAAACCCTTAGTATGAAGGCTTACTTTGTAGCTAATAATAAGCAGGAAAATACTGATAATGATGGTTATGTTGCTAAAATTCTATACCCCTTAAACTCCTCCCCTCAATAAGATTTAACATTGGCTTAATATACCTAACGTTTTTTTAATCTTACCTTTGCATCGTAAAAAACAAATTACTACTTATGAGTCTTGCTCACCGTGTTTTAGTAGTTGATGACGAAGCCGATATTGTGGAGTTATTGAGTTATAACCTCGAAAAAGAAGGTTATAAAGTGGCTTCTGCCCCCGATGGCAAAAAAGCTATCGAAATTGCCAAAGAGTTTTTGCCCGATTTAGTGATTTTGGATATTATGATGCCTCACCTGGATGGCATCGAAGTTGGGCGAATGATTCGTGCTATGCCCGAACTGAAAAGTACATACATTTTGTATCTTACAGCTCGCTCAGAAGAATATTCTGAAATTGCGGCTTTTGAAGTTGGTGCTGATGACTACCTTAATAAACCCATAAAGCCTCGTGCTTTAATGAGTCGAATTAATGCTTTTTTTCGCCGTGAAGCCCAAAAAACTGACCCAACCGAAACTTTAGAAGTGGCAGGTTTGAACATCAATCGTTTGAACTATACCGTTACTAAGCCCGATGGAAGTTTGGTTGTACTGCCAAAAAAAGAATTTGAATTGCTTTTCTTTCTTGCACAATATCCTAATAAAGTTTTTAGTCGTGACGAAATCTTGCAGAAGATTTGGGGAATAGATGTTTATGTTGTTGAGCGTACTATTGACGTGCATATTCGAAAAGTACGTGAAAAAGTAGGCGAAACCTTCATCAAAACCCTCAAAGGTGTAGGATATATGTTTACCGACGAAGTATAATTATCAATGATTAATTGCTAATTTTCAATTACATTTGTCGTTGATAAATTAAACCTATCAACACGATGGAGGTTTTCTATTGACCATTGTCTGTTGACCGCACGGGCGTTCCCGCATCGACTAAATAATGTCTTTCAGCCCTCGACTTATTGCTTTTTTTCTAGCCATAATGATTACCCTCGTTTCGGTGGCATTTCTTAGTTTTGTGCCAGAAGTAACGGTCGCAATGCTTTTTGTGGTAGGTGTTGCCTGTTTTTTTACTTCCTTTTTCTTTGTTTTCTATACTATTGACGTTTTGGTTTTTCAGGAAGTGGACCAAATTTATAAAACCATTCAAAAACTAAAAATTCGTGATTTTGATATTTCACGAAAATCTTTGATAAAAAGTGTCAATCCTATCAAAAAGCTTAATTCTGAAATTTCGAGCTATGTTACTAAAAAACAGAATGAAATTGAAGAATTAAAAAAAATGGAGCAATTTCGGCGAGAATTTTTAGCCGATGTTTCACACGAACTCAAAACTCCGATTTTTGCCGCCCAAGGATTTATTCATACACTCATTGACGGAGCAAAAGACGACCCCAAAATTCTTGACCGATTTCTGAATCGAGCTGCCAAAAGTATAGACGGACTTGATGCTTTAGTGCGTGATTTGGTTATACTTTCGCAGGTAGAAAAAGGCGATTTAAAAATGCACTTCGAAGAAATTGACCTCAAACATATTACAGAAGAAATTTTTGAGCAATTAGAAACCAAAGCTCAAAGCCGCAAAGTAACCTTGAAAGTTAAACCAAAAGATTTAGGAAAAGCAATGGTAATGGCTGATAAACAGCGAATTACGCAGGTTTTGACCAACTTGATTGACAATGGAATAAAGTATGGGCGAGATCAAGGAAAAATAATTGTTGAAATTGAAGAAGAAAAAAAATATTTTCATATTTCGGTGGAAGACGATGGTCCAGGTATTCCACCTGAACATTTAGCTCGTATTTTTGAACGTTTTTATCGGGTCGATAAAAGTCGATCTCGTGATACAGGAGGTACAGGTCTTGGCTTGGCAATTGTGAAGCATATCTTGAATGCACACAATTCAAAAATTACTGTAACAAGCAAAATAGATAAAGGAACAACCTTTGGTTTTAAGCTGAAAAAAATATCAGAATCTTTAGTTCATGTTGTTTAATGAATTTCTACTCAATCTTTTGTAGATTAACATTAACTTTGCAGAAAAAAAAGCACGAATAAGATGGACTACGATTTTGATTTTGATATTTTTGATAAGAAAGAAACACCCAAAATAAAGAATATGGCTAAAACCGTTGCTTTCAAAAGTTTAATTATTTTTGAAAATGACGATTATATTCTTATCAATAAACCGCCCTATTTATCAAGCCTTGACGAGCGTACGCAAGACAAACACCAAAGTATTTTACGTTTAGCCAAAGAATATTCGGACGATGCTCAGCTTTGCCATAGACTCGACAAAGAAACTTCGGGGGTGCTTGCCATTGCCAAAAATCCAGCTGCTTACCGAAACTTAGCGATGCAATTTGAAGCCCGTGAGGTTACGAAGCGTTATCATGCGGTCGTTAATGGCGTTCATAGTTTTGATGGGGTATCAGTTTATTTGCCAATTGCTCAATTGAGAGATGGAACTGGTGTAAGAATCGACCGTGAAAAAGGTAAAATTGCCGAAACGATTTTTAATACACTGAAAGTTTATCGTTACTATACTTTGCTTGAGTGTATGCCAATTACTGGACGAATGCACCAGATTAGAGTTCATTTACAATGCTTAAAGGCCCCAATCGTTTGCGATCCAATGTATGGAGGTGATGATATTCGACTTTCGCATCTCAAAAGCAAAAACTTTAACCTCAAAAATGGCACCGAAGAATTACCACTTATTAGACGAGTAGCTCTACATGCTCATTCGCTCACATTTCGTTTGTTAGATGGCGAGATTATTAAGATAGAAGCCCCTTATCCAAAAGATTTTAATGTTTTGGTGAAGCAATTAGATAAATTTAGTTGATGCGAAAGTATGAGAAATTTTTTATCTTCTTTTTTGCAAAGAAAACACAAAAAAATCTTGTGCATTTTTGTCTTGATGCCTATATTTATTAATCTCTCTTTTGCTCAAACCCGACTGCGTACCGAAATCAATTTAGATGAATTTATTCAGCGGGTTTTTCCTGTGCAACAAGAAAACATCAACTACGACGACCTCTACGAATCGCTTTATCAACTTTATCAAAATCCCTTAGATTTAAACGTAGCATCAGCCGAAGAATTAGCTTCAATTTATGTGCTGTCTCAATTGCAAATCAATAATATTTTGGAACATCGTCAAAAAAACGGCGATTTTCTAAGCATTTATGAACTACAAGCTGTACCAAATTTTGATGTGGAAACCATCAACCGATTGCTGCCTTTTGTAGAAGTAAGATATAATTTTTCGATAAATGACTTAAAAAATCGCTTGACCAATGCCACAGAACATTATTTAGTATTACGAAGCGACCAAGTTTTAGAAAAATCTAAAGGTTTTGAAGATGGAAAATATTTGGGTTCACCACAACGTATATACGCTCGCTATCGCCTGAGTCATCCAAAGGATTTTCAGGTTGGATTTATTATTGAGAAAGATGCTGGCGAAAAAAACTACCTCGATTATTATACTTTCCATTTTCAATTACGCAATAAAGGGCATTTAAAAAACTTGGTTTTAGGAGATTACCAAGCCCAGTTTGGACAAGGACTCATTTGTTCGGCTGGTTTTGCATTAGGCAAAGGTAGCGAAGCCATTGCTACCACTCGTCGCAGCAATTTGGGCATTCGCCCTTATGGTTCTTTACTCGAAGGTGGCTATTTTAGAGGTGCAGCCGCTACTTATCAATTGGGTAAAATAGACTTAACAGCCTTTTACTCTTATACAAAACGAGATGCAAATGTTGATGAAATAGACGGCGAAAGAGAAGATTATTTCAGTTCGATTCTCACAGGTGGGTATCACAGAACTGAAGCAGAACTAGCTCGAAAAAATCAAATTTCCGAACAAAATATTGGCGTAAATGCTACTTTTCAACTAAAGAATGGTCAAATTGGAGCAACAATACTCAATACACAATTTGATGCTATTTTGCAACGAACACCCTACTTATACAATAAGTTTGAATTTTCAGGAAAACATAATTTAGTAGTTGGAACAAACTTCACTTATACTTGGCAAAATATCAATTTCTTTGGAGAAGCGGCTCATTCAAGTAGCGGGGGAGTAGGTGCAATTGGCGGCTTTATAGCATCTCTTAGTAGGCAAGTCGAATGGGCGGTAAATATAAGAAGTTACGACAAAAATTTTCATAGTTTTTACGCCAATGCTTTTGGTGAAAATAGCCGTACTATTAACGAAAAAGGCATTTATATGGGCTTGAAATTTACGCCAATGAAAGGCTTGATATTTAGTGCTTTTTATGATCGTTTTCAATTTCCGTGGCTAAAATATTTGGTTGATTCACCATCAATTGGGTTTGATTATTTGCTCAGAATGACGTATCAACCCAATAAAAAAATGCTGTTTTATACCCAATATCATGAAGAACATAAAGGTAAAAACTTGCCAAATAATATGACTGTTTCAGATGTAGTGGTCAATACCTTGCGACAAAGTGTTTTGGTAAACTTTGAATATTCTATCAACCGAACTTTCAAGAGTCAAACTCGTGTACAGATGAATACATTTCGATATGCAAGTCGTTCAACGTCAAAGGGTTATGTAATTATGCAAGACATTGAAGGGTCAGTAAAACGCTTACAATTGAAGGGTAGAATTGCGTTTTTTAGTACTGATGATTATGATTCGAGAATCTACGCTTACGAAAATGATGTGCTTTACGCAGTGTCATTACCTGCTTATTATGGTAAAGGTTTTCGCACCTATTTAATTGCTCGTTATGGCATTAATCGTAATTTAGATTTGTGGGTTCGTTTTGCTCGTACTCAACTAAATAATGTTACATCAATAGGCAGTGGTACTGACCAAATAAATGCTCCCCACAAGTCAGATTTGAAAGCACAGGTCAGGTATCGGTTTTAATTAAGATGGTATTTAACCAAGCCACCAATAGGAGCTTCTAAGACCAAACCAATGCTAATGCCTTGACTGTAAGCCACTTCTGCTAATAAATCTTTGTAATAAAAAGCAACCGAACCCACAAAATTTATACTTACATTGTGACACATTGGGTATTTTAAAATATATTTTTCAAAAAACTCGAAGAAACATTTTTTTACTAAGTCATAACAAAAAACATTGTCAAGGTTATCAAACAAAAACCTCGAAAAAGAAGCAAAATAACGATTCGGAAAAGGTTTGTGATAAGCATTTTCAAGTACAGTCAATCTATCCATTACTCCATATTTTTCTTCAAATTTTGCTCTGATTTCAAGTGGCATTTCTTTGTGTAAATAACTCAAGATTAGACTTTTACCTAAATGTCCGCCACTTCCTTCATCTCCTAACCAAAACCCCAAAGGAGGCACTTGAAAACCAGTTTTTTCTCCATCAAAATAAATAGAATTTGAACCTGTTCCCAGAATGCAAACAATGCCTGCTTCACGCCCACAAGCTGCTCGTGCTGCCCCCACTACATCGCTAAATGCTTCAATTTTTGAACAAGTCGGAAAAACCTTCAAAATTGCTTCTTTGATAACACCTGCTTTTTCGTCATTAGTTACGCCTGTTCCATAATAAAAAACTTGGTTTATCTTATTTTTGCAAAGAGGTAAAAGATTGATTGTCAGTTCGTTGGCAATAGAATTAGCATCTTGGTAATATGGATTAAAACCTACAGTTTGGGTTTGCCCAACTACTTTACTTTCGTCTAAAATACGCCAATCGGTTTTGGTTGAGCCACTATCTGCGATAAGAATCATGCGAGGAAGTTTTGAAAAATGAAATTAGCGTAAATATCTGAAAAATTTGTGATTTATCGTACTACGGTTTAAGAAAACGGTTGTATATAAGTATAACAATTTCAATTTTTTCTTTAACAAATCCAATAAAATAAAGTATAATGTAAAAACAAAAAACCTTTAAACTTAAAAAATGTTTAAATTCGCATCACAAGCAACATTACCACTTACGGAATCATGGCAGACGCATCGGAAAAATCACTAAATTTTATTGAACAAATCATCGAAGATGACCTCGCAGTAGGCAAAAATAATGGTCGAGTTTTGACTCGTTTTCCACCAGAGCCAAACGGATATTTGCATATTGGTCATGCTAAATCTATCTGTTTAAATTTTGGTGTTGCCCAAAAATACGGTGGAAAAACAAACCTACGATTTGATGACACAAACCCTGTAACAGAAGAAACAGAATATGTAGAATCAATCAAAGCCGATGTAAAATGGTTGGGCTTCGATTGGGCAGAAGAATTATATGCTTCCGATTACTTCGACCATCTTTATGAATTTGCTAAAAAGCTGATAAATAAAGGTTTAGCTTATGTGGACGACAGTACTTCAGAAGAAATGGCCGCCATGAAAGGTACGCCAACCTTGCCAGGAATGAACAGTTCGTGTCGCAGCAGAAGTATCGAAGAAAATGCTGATTTGTTTGAGCGAATGAAAAACGGTGAATTTGCAGAAGGTACGCAAGTGCTTCGAGCAAAAATTGACATGGCATCGACCAATATGTTGATGCGAGACCCTGTTATTTATCGCATCAAATTTGCTACGCACCACCGTACAGCTGATAAATGGTGCATTTATCCGATGTACGATTTTGCTCATGGGCAGTCCGATTCTATCGAAAATATTACGCACTCTATTTGTACTTTAGAATTCATTCCTCATCGTGAATTATATGATTGGTGTATCGGAAATTTGGAAATTTTCCCTTCAAAACAATATGAATTTGCTCGTTTGAATCTTTCGTACGCCATTATGAGCAAGCGAAAATTGCTGCAATTGGTTAATGATAAACACGTTACAGGGTGGGACGATCCACGTATGCCGACTATTTCGGGAATGCGAAGAAGAGGTTATACACCAGAAGCAATTCGTGATTTTTGCGAAAGAATCGGCGTTGCAAAACGTGATAATTTAATAGATGTAAGTTTATTGGAATTTTGTGTGCGTGAGCATCTCAACAAAATAGCTACTCGCGTGATGGCTGTGATTGACCCTTTAAAGGTAATCATTACGAATTATCCAAAAGGGAAAGTTGAAGAATTGACGACCGAAAATAATCCAGAAGACCATGATAGCGGCACAAGAACGATGCCGTTTAGTCGAGAGATTTTGATTGAAAAGGATGATTTCATGGAAAATCCATCGAAAAAATATTTTCGTTTAGCTCCTGGCTTAATGGTTCGTTTGAAAAGTGCTTACATCGTTCGTTGCGACGAAGTAATAAAAGATGCTGCTGGGGAAATAATTGAGTTACACTGCTCTTATATCGAAAACTCAAAAAGTGGACATGATACTTCGGGTATTGCGGTAAAAGGTACGATTCATTGGGTGTCGGCAGCACAAGCGATTGAAGCAGAAATTAGGTTATATGACCGACTTTTCAAGGTGGAAGACCCAAGTCGTGAAGATGGAGATTTTAAAGATTATATTAACCAAGATTCTTTACAAACGATTACGGCTTTTGTAGAGCCAAGTTTAGCAAATGCCTCATTATCAATACATTATCAGTTTTTAAGAAAAGGGTATTATTACTTAGACCGAGATACTACAACCGAGAAATTGATTTTCAACCGTACCGTTGGCTTGCGTGATACGTGGGCGAAAGAGGCTGGGAAGTAATAAAAGAAAAGTTTTTAGTCAGCATTGAGAAGCTCTCAAGCTTTTAAAATAAAGGTAATAAATAAATAAAAACTCTATGATTTTTCGAGGACTTTTCGTTAGATTTATCTCAATTTTTGACTTTTAAAAGAAATCTTAATCATCAAATATACCATTTTGTGCTAAACAACGTTATTACCGACAACAATCAAGACAACAAATTTTATGAAAAATATAATCATTAGTATTCTAACATTTCTAGCTATAAGCACCACTTCTTTTGCACAAACTGCCGATGTTGTTTTTGATAAATACATAGAGGCTACTGGCGGAAAAGCTCTTTGGGATGGCGTTTCTACATATTCGATGAAACAGACTTATCGTGGAAATTCGGCTGCCGATTATGACATGGATATTAAGGGTTCATTTGACGATGCAGCTTTATATAAAGCAAAAACGATTATGAAAAGAACTTTTATTTATGGAATTAGAGGCACAGAAGGATGGCTGAAAGTTCCGCTTGGTAGTAGTGATAAAGCTACGCAATATGAAACCAAAGGCCTAAGCGAAAAAGAGCAACAAAATATGCGTAGAGAGCTAAAAGAGATAGTTTTACCTTTTTTAGACTATCAAGATAAAGGCTACATTGCAACTTTGGTAGATACTGAAACGCTAAACGATACAAAAGTAAGTCAGGTAGAACTAAGTGGAAACGGCATAAAATATAACCTATATTTTGATGAAGCTACGGGGCTTTTGGTAAGAAAAAAATTTACTTTGCCTACAAAAGAAGTGATTACAGAAGATTATTCCAAATACTCAGATTCGGCTTATGGCATTAAATATCCTTCCGAATCAACGTATCAGAGTAGCGTTGATAAACGAGTCATAAAATTGACGACCAGTTTTGTTTTTAATGATAAAATCGGAGCAGAGTTTTTTAGTCGTTAAACCTATTTTCAAAATATTATGCCTCTCAATTTTTTGAGGGGCTTTTTTTTGCTTAAATTAGATTTTGAGATAGGAGATTCGAGATTTTGGGAAAATGTCATATTCCATATTTAAAATCTCAAATCTCAATGTTTTTTCAAACCAATTCCAACCATTTCTAAATAAATTGGGTCTTCCTAATGCAACCCAATTAAATCCATAAGGTTGGATAAAAAAATACCCTTTTCATGTACAGCGAACAAGAATTAGTACAGGCTTGTATTCGCCAAGAACGCCTCGCTCAGCGACAGCTTTACACGCAATTTGCGAGTAAGTTGTTTGCTACGGCTATGCGTTACATGAAAAATAGAGCTGATGCTGAAGATGTTGTACAAGATTCATTTATAAAGATTTATCAAAAAATAACCGCCTTTCGCTTTGATTGCCCGTTGGAGGCATGGCTCAGAAAGATAGTTGTCAATACTGCATTAAAAGCATTACAGAATCAGCCTAACTGGATGCAACACACTGATAGTCAATTGATTAGTGATGAAGTTGAACAAGAAGAACTTACGCTTTCTGGCTTTCAGTTTGAGCAATTGATGGAGATAGTGCAGAGTTTGCCTGATGGCTGTCGCACGGTTTTTAACCTTTATGCAATTGAAGGCTACCAGCATAATGAGATTGCAAAAATGCTGGGCGTTTCGGAAGGAACTTCAAAATCGCAATATTCAAGGGCGAGAGTATTATTACAAGCGAAATTAAAAAATAGAGGAACATTGTACACTCCTCAAACAAGAAATGAAAGTTAAAATGCACAAAATAAAATATGTGTTACAAGATACATGAAACCACTAAAACAAAATAGTTTTGAAGAAGAATGGCAACAAGCGTTTGAAAATGCTTCAATTTTTCCCTCTGCTGATATGTGGGATAAAATTGAGATAGAATTAGAACGCAAGAAACGTCGCCCTTTCCTATTTTTTTTCCGACCTTCAGCTATTGCTTCGGGCTTAGCTGCGGCTTTGGTTTTGGTTTTAGGAGGACTACTTTTCTTTAATAAAAATGATATAGGAAATCAAAAAAAATATACCCAAAATACATCTAAAGCCATTCAATCAGTAGAATCAATAGCTAAAGTACCAAACTCAACGCAAAATATTTCGAACGATGAAACATTAGCTTCAATTAGAAATCCAACTCAATTGTCAGATAATGTTAGACTTAAAAGTAAAGTTAACAAACACCGCTCGAACAGAATTGAGAATCAAAACTCAAATAGTTTTTTTGAAAAACCTGTACTTATGACAATGTCTAAAGTTGATGATATTATTCCTGAAAACAAAATTGAAGTAATGCAAAGTATTGATAATCAAGTAATTAATGTAGAGAATAGAAATGCTTTTGCAAATGATTCTCGAAATTCATTTGCTGATATTAATACTTTAAAAAGAAAGGAATATACATATTTTGGAAGCAGATACACACTCAATCGTAACAAATTAGTTTTCGATTATGAAGCCCCAGAAACAAAAACAATTGCCTCAAATGTATCGAAATTTTGGTTAGGAATTCAGTCAGGAGTTGCTCCTTTTGACCCAAATATGAAATTGAGCGGGCTGAATACTTTTGCTTTGAAAGAAGCAGATGCCTTTGCTAAAGCATCAAATATGCCATCTTCGCCAAGTACAGGAGCTATTGGAGCACAACCCGCAGGAAGCGTTGCAGTTTCTCAACCTCAAAATGCAATCAAATCAGGTATAGGACTCAATACGGGTTTTGCTTTTGGTTATAAAGTTGCTAAGAAATGGAACATTGAGAGTGGCGTGCGGTATTTACGTGGCAATTCTACTTTACAGAGTAATACTTACGCTTTTCAGCAAAATGGCTATGTAAATACTTTTTTTGCAGATTATTTACTCCAAAACTCAAGTAATAATTTGACTGCTACTCAAAATCCAACCAATACGGTTGTGGCAGATGCCTCACAATTTAATAATCGTTACGAATATTTGATGATACCGATGCAAGTAGGGTATGAAATTGGCTTGTCAAAAAAGTTTGGTTTGAATTTTTTAGCTGGTATTTCAACCGATATTTTCTTGCAAAATACCATTGCCAGTGATAACACTTTTGTACAAGAAAAAAGCACAATTAATGGCATAAATAATATATACAAGCCATTGAATATCAGTGGTTTAGGTGGTGTTCGTGCAAGCTATTTAATAAGCCAACATTGGCAAGCAAATATTGGCAGTTCTTATCAACATTCGTTGTTTTCGGGTATCAATTCATCTACCGCCCTACAAATGAGACTACGAATGTTGGGTGTGAATTATGGTTTAAATTATCGGTTTTAGATATTAGGCATGTAGAGACGCATTGCAATGCGTCTCTACATGGTGTAATAAATATAGATTCATTGTTTGTTATGGCATCAGACGCATTATTTGTTATGGCATCAGACGCATTGCAATGCGTCTCTATGGCGGATACTCATATTTTATGTTTACTCATATACTCCAAATATTTCAATATCTCGGTAACTTCTGTTGGTTTTATGCCTAATGTTGGCATTTTTACGTCATTTCGATAGCTCGCAGGGTTTTGAATAAATGCTTTCAAATCTTCTATTTTCCAATATTCGATTACACTTTTTGGAAAATTTAATTCTGGCCCCATCTTACCGCCAATCTTATTTATCGCATGGCAAGTTTGGCAATGTTTCTTAAATAAATTATAGCCAGTCATTGCCGTAGCGTCTTTTGGAACAAGCATGGCATCGTTTTCGTTTAGTGGAGCAAAATGAATTTTTACTAAATTATAAGGCCACTTAAAATCTCCATCTTTGGGCGAAACCCCTGCATAAATTAAATAAAAAGGCTCGGCTTTCATAGCATGTCCATCTTTCAAAATCTGTTCCCATTCACGCCCTTCGGGTGCATCAACATCACTTACAGCTAAAAAAGCCTTTGCTGAAAGTAACTTTTCGAGAGGCATTTCTGGTTTATAACCATCTTCGCACTCAAAAACTACTTTTGTATTAGCAGCATTAAGGTTTTCTATTGAAGAAAATTTCTCTAATAATTCTTTCAGAGGTAAAGCATTAAATTTTTTAGTTTTGTGATAAACAGGGTCATCATTTACTGTTACAACTTGCGTGTTTATTAATAGACCTTTGGCCTTCAAATCTACCAAATCAATATTAAGTGTATCGCCTGCAGGAATTTCAATTTTTTCCAATTTTGCCACCCGCAAAGAATCCCCATGTGTTGTTTTTGAATTATTACAAGAAATATAAAATACTGATAATGAAATAATTATCGAAATTCTCTTCATGATTTAACTAATTAAAAGTGGTCAGAAATACGCCTAAAAGTAATGAAAAATCTCTGTTTTTTGCTTTTTTTCTTAAAAAAATGGTATCTTTAAGCATAAATTTAAAACTTAACCTATGAAAAAATCAACTTTAAGGATGAAATTCGTCCTGCTTCTGCTGTGCATCATAGTATCTATGCCTACCATTGCTCAATGGCAAATTTCGGCTAAAAACTTCGACCCGAATAATTATTATGGTGTAACGGTTGCTAATGGGATGATTGGTATTATTTCGTCACCCGACCCGCTGAAAGTAAAAGAAATTGTGTTGAATGGCACATTTGATACCTACGGACGTGGGCGTGTAGCAAATATTATGAAAGTTTTTGAGTTTGCCAATATGGAGTTAATTGTTGATAATCAGATGATTGACCGCAAGAATATTAGCAATTTTGTGCAGACGATTGATATGCAAAATGCCATTTTTACAACCACTTTCGATTTGGGAAATAAAGTTTCAGTTAAGTCTAATATATTGGCACTCAGACATTTACCTCATACTGCCATGATTGACATGGAAATTACGGCAAAACAAGACATTGAATTTACCCCTATCAGCATCATGCAAACACCCGATATGCTACGTGATGTGCAGAATTTTTTTCATACCATTGACCGGCCCCATTCTTTGATTCCTTTAATGACTTCAGTGGCAAAAACACCCACAGGAAAACATACAATTGCAGCATCAAATTCGTTTTTGTTTGAAGAAGAAAGGGGAAAAGAGCCGCAGTTGATTCATGAAGAATGGGACAATGGCATGCACCGAATGAAGTTTACAAAAAAACTGAAAGCAGGAGAAACCTACAAGTTTTCGGTGGTTGGCTCGGTTATTTCGACAGCTCAAGTGAGCGACCCACACAATGAAGCCGAGCGTTTGACAATCTTTGCAGCACTTGAAAAACGTGAGCGGTTATTGAAAAAACACAAAGAGGCTTGGGCAAAATTATGGGAGTCGGACATTATTATTGAAGGAGATGAAGAAGCTCAACGAGCAGCTCATTTTTCTTTGTATCATTTGTATTCTTTTTGTCGAGAAGGGCAAGCGTATAGCCTTTCGCCGATGGGTTTGTCTGGTTTAGGCTACAACGGGCATGTTTTTTGGGATACCGAAATTTGGATGTTCCCTCCAATGCTAACTTTGCACCCAGAAATGGCAAAATCTTTACTAGAATACCGCTTCCAACGCCTCGAATCTGCCAAAAATAATGCCAAAGAACACGGTTATCAAGGAGCAATGTTTCCGTGGGAATCTGACGATACGGGGCAGGAATCTACGCCTGTTTGGGCATTGACTGGCCCTTTTCAGCACCATATTACAGGCGATGTTGGCTTTGCTTTTTGGAAATATTATCAAGTAACAAAAGATAAATCTTGGCTCAAAGATAGGGGTTATCCGATATTAAAAGAAGTTGCAGATTTTTGGACAAGTAGGGTAGAAAAAGGGGCTGATGGCAAATACCATATTATTAATGTAGTGTGTGCTGATGAATGGGCCGAAAATGTTGACGATAATGCCTATACGAATGGAATGGCAAAGGAAGTATTAGGCTATGCTAATCAAGCAGCAAAAGAATTAGATTTGCCCGAAAATCCGAAATGGAAAGAAGTGCAAGATGGAATTGTAATTTTGAAGTTTCCTGATGGTACTACTCGTGAACACGCCACCTATAACGGCGAATTAATCAAGCAAGGAGATGTAAATCTATTGGCATATCCGATGAAACAAATTACTGATAATCAGACGATTAAGAAGGATTTAGATTTTTATTGGAAAGCCCTTGCCGACAACCAGCCAGGAAGAAAAGGACAAAGTCCTGCAATGGCTCACGGAGTTTTTTCGATTCTGAATGTGCGTTTGGGTGAAACCGAAACTGCTTACAAACAATACATGGATAGTTATAAACCAAACGAAGCTCCGCCTTTTGGCGTTTTGGCGGAAACAGCTGGAGGGACAAACCCGTATTTTGCCACAGGTGCAGGAGGCTATTTGCAAACATTAATCAATGGTTGGGGCGGACTTGACATCACCGATGCAGGAATTATTCAATTGAAAACTAAACTTCCAAAACAATGGAAGTCATTGACTATCAATGGAGTAGGTGTTGAAAAAAAGACTTTTTCGGTGAAGTAATTTCCTTTTTCCAAGAAAAAAACTCCGTTTGATAAAGACGGAGTTTTTTTGTGCTAATTTTATGTTATCTAACCCCATTATAAAAATGCCACTAAGTATTCCTGCTCTCGGACAAGAAGCCTATCAAGAATTCAATAACATTCTTTCTTATTGGATAAATTATTCAATTGATGAGGAAAAAGGTGGTTTTTATGGTCGTGTTACTGCCGATAATAAGCCTGTGCCTAACGAACCAAAATCTATTGTAATCAACAGCCGTATTCTCTGGACTTTCTCTACGGCCTATATTCTTTTCCGAAAACAAGCTTATTTGGCGGTTGCTACAAGGGCATTTAATTATGTAGAAACCTATTTTATTGACACACAAAATGGCGGAGTCTATTGGTCAGTTAATGCTGACGGTTCGCCACTTGAACGCAAAAAACAAATCTATGGCCATGCTTTTGCTATTTTTGGTTTGAGCGAATATTACCGAGCAACCAAACAAGCAAAAGCCTTAGATTTAGCGATTGAACTCTACAAATTAGTCGAAAAATATAGTTTTGACCCTCAAAATGGTGGCTATATTGAGGCCTTTGCACCCGATTGGTCGCAAACCGATGATTATATTTTGAGTAAAGGCGACCATCGTAAATCTATGAATACGCACCTGCATTTATTAGAAGCCTATACCAATCTTTATCGAGCTTTTCCAGAAGTGGGACTTCGTCAACAATTGAAAAAAATGTTAGGTTCGTTTACCGAACATCTTATTGCTAACAATCGCATGAGGTTGTTTTTTGATGAACAATGGAATGTAAAAAGCACAGAAATTTCTTATGGGCATGATATTGAAGCCTCGTGGCTTTTGTGGGAAGCCGCCGAGGTTTTAGATGATAAGGTGCTTTTGCCAAAAATAAAAGATATTTCTATTGGTATGGCAAAAGCTGCTGCTGATGGTTTGGCAGCAGATAGTGGACTGAATTACGAGTTGAATGTGGCAACAAGTCACCTCAATACCAATAAAGATTGGTGGGTTCAGGCCGAAGCAATGGTAGGATTTTATAACGCCTACCAACTATCGGGGAAAGTGAATTATTTAGAAAAAGCGACCAATTCGTGGGAATTTATTAAAAAATATTTGATTGATAAAGAACATGGTGAATGGTATTGGGGTGTAAAAGAAGACCATTCGGTTTATAATACAGATAAAATAAATTTTTGGAAATGCCCTTACCACAACGCCCGTGCCTGCTTAGAAATTTGGCGAAGAGCGGGGGAATAGGAGAAATGACGATTTACGAATGAAAATACAAGCTGCTGATAATTATTTAAAAGTCGTAATTTGTAAATCAAGAAGCTATACAAGTTTGATAAATATCGTACCAGTCTTCACGACTTAGTTTGATTTCGGAAGCACTTGCTGCATTTTTGATGCGAGTTTCTGACAACGAACCAATAATTGGTAATGTGCCGAGTTGCATCAACCAAGCGACGGCAGTTTGCTCAACATTGGCGTCGTATTTTTTGCCAATTACTTCGAGTTTATTCTTAATAACGGCCGATTTTCCCTCTTTTCCTTCCAAAATTTCGCCACCAGCTAAGGGAGCCCAAGCCAAAGGTTTGCTGAAACTCTGCTTGATAAAATCCAAACGACCATCTTCAATTGCCGAAATATTCATCAAATTTAGTTCGATATGGTTCGTAACGATAGGAATAGTAAGATACGAAGCCAATAATCTATGTTGAAAAGCAGTGAAATTTGCTACGCCAATATGTTTTACTTTTCCCGAATTGACTACTTCTGCCAAAGCCATTGCTGTTTGTTCTGGATCTGCCAAAAAATCACTTTGGTTCAATAAAAATATATCTAAATAGTCGGTTTTTAGATTTTTTAAGGAATTTTCAACACTTTTTACTATATAATTTCTTGAATTATCGAAGTAAAAAACCTTTCCACTTTCTGATTTACGAATACCACATTTACTAAACAGAACAATTTCTTCACGCTTGAAAGACTTCTTGTTAATGATTTTTCCGAAATGCTCTTCAATCGTAAAATCACCATAAATATCGGCATGGTCAAATGTATTAATGCCTAATTCTAAGCATAAATTAATAATTTGCTCCATTTTGGCTGAGGTATTATCCAGATTTTCCCATCTCCAAAAACCATAAATTGCCTCTGATACTTTCGGACCCGAATCACTGAGATATACTTTTTTCATGTTGTTCAAGGTTTTTATTTTCGCGTGGTAAAGATAGTAATTTTAGTTTCATGTAGATATTTTTGGCTATTTTTGAAAATTATTTATCCTTTCTCGTTCTAAAATCAAGATTTTGGAAGAAGAATACCCTTATCGCATTGATATTTTTGTACTTATTTCCTGCTGCCAATTGCTGATAAACATTCATGTAACCAAATTGAAGATTGGAATGAGCATTGAAATTATAGGCAAGTCCAACAAAAAAACGGTTTTGGTCAAATATGTTATAAATGTTGTTTTTTGAAAGATTTATCATCACTTCATTATTCAAAATCGCCGAAAAACTCTTCGGAACAATGCCTTTTTTATTGAGAGGAATATTTAACAAAAAATTATACCTGATTCGCTCATCGAAACGATAGCCTTCTGCCAGTTCATTATCATTTTTTATTTTTTGTCGGAATCTTTCTTCCAATCTTACCCACTGCATCGTTCTAATTTTTCCGTATTTGGTATGCCATTGTAGTTGATGCCAAATGCGATGCTCAGGTTGAGAAATATTGGCATGACCTTCTTCGGGAAAATGATTAATGAATGCATACGCATTTGTAAACTTCAAATCATCATTCAAGTAATACATTAGCCCTAAACGGCCAATAGCTTTTGAAGGTTTTTTTACAAAATGCTCGGTCGTACGTAAATTCACATCAAGCCAAATTCCCCATTTGTCAGATAGTCGAGTTTGGTTAAAATAACCTGTCCAAAATTGTTCTTCATCTTGTACAATACGAGAGTTTTGAGATATAACTGTAAAAACAACGAGATTAAATAGTAAAAAAAGGAGTGTTTTCTTCATGATAATTATGAACTATGCTTAGATTTTTATCAAATTTTTATCAAAAATAGTTTTTGTTTACTTAGCATTCAATAAAAATGCTTTTTAAAACGTATATCTCAAAGTAGTACCATAAGTTCGTTGGTCGCCCAGTACAGCGGCATAATGCCCTGCACTGCCAGCCGCTGGCAATAATTGCTCGAAATAATTTTTATTTGCTAAGTTACGAGACCAAACCAAGATTGAAAAACCATTTGAGGCACGGAAACCAATTCTGCCATTCAATAAAGTATAACCGTCTATATTCAAATATTTTGAAGGGGAAGAACTTGACGAAAACGAAGATCGGTAGTAAGTATCAATAGCCAAAAAATATTTGCCTTTGAGTGTGAGTAAGTTACCATTTCTTGTAACTTCACCACCTAACGAACCTGCCCATTTGGAAATACCGGGCAAAACTCCGCCCGAAACATCTTTGAATGCACTTTCTCCGCCTACTTCTTCTAACGGAACTGGTGCATTTTTAAAGGAAATATATTTTCCATCGGTGTAGCTTACTGCACCCGTAAATGATAAATGATTGCTAACCCTAATGTTTCCATCTAACTCTGCACCTTTTACACGTACTTTTTCGGCATTTGCCAAATATCCTCTATTTACACCCACTTCTGCCGTTTGAACCTGTGTTTGATAATCTTTAATATCAGTATTGAAAACAACGAAATTTAAGGTAGATAGTGGCGTTGGTTTGGTCTTCAAGCCAATTTCATAATGGGTTACATACTCAGGTTTCACTCTTGCCAAATCAATCAAAACTGTACCATTGGCAGTGGGTAAGCCGCCAAGGTTTACACCCACAGGTTTGTAACTATTGGCATAAGTGGCAAAGGCATTGACATCTTTATTTGGCTTATAGGCAAGTGTAACTTGACCTGAAAAATTGTTTTCTTCAACATTAAACTTGAAAGCCTGATTGGTATAAACACCATTCTTGAGAGCAAGTAATGCTGGGTCAGTGGTTTGTAAGCCACCATAAGTTTCACGTTTATAATCTACATCTTTCTTATCGTAGTTGAATCTGATACCCGGCAATAAGTGTAGTTTTTCAGTAATAGCCCAGTCAGCTTGACCAAATACTGCTGCACCGAGCGTTTCAAGTCTTGAAGTAGTTTTAGTGCCAAATCCATCAAATAAACCTGCGGTTTTCCATAGGGCAGAAGTCGAGTTTTGTGAAAAACGCCATTGTGCTGAACCAGATTCTTCTATTTGCACAGGGTCTGATGTTAGAATTTGGTCAATGAAAAATACACCTAAAACGCCGCTCAATCTTGAAGAAAATTGTCCTGCGTAGCGAATTTCTTGTGTATATTGGTCATGTCTTGAATTGCCTTGCGATTTGGTTAATACAGGAAGACCAATAAAGTCACGGTCGTTCGATGGGTCCCAAATCCAATAACGCCAAGCCGAAGTTGAAGTCAATTTCCCTTTTCCAATTTTTGCATCAATATTAATTGAAGCTCCACCAAAATCATTATTTACTCTCCAAGGCGAATCAGAATCTGTTATTCTATCGAAAGGATTGGTCGTTGGTAATTTATAGCCAAGGTCAGCAATAATATTACCAAACTGACGATAAGCCGCACGTTTAGTCGTTATAACTCCTGTCACCACTGTTGCATTTCCATCTGACCTTTGACGAGCATTGTCTCCCGATATTGTAATATTGATTTTGTCGGTCGGTGTATAAAGAAATTGAGCTCTGAAACCTACATTATTAAGCGAATTTACTGGTTTTAGTGTGGTAGTATTGTAAAGCGTTCCGTCACGTTGCGTTCCTGAAAAAGATAATCTTGCAGCAATTTTTTTGCTCAAAGGACCTGTTATCGAAGCCTTTGCCTGAATGTAATTCAGGTTTCCGTAGCTTGTTTCAAAACTGGCACTTGGTGTAAAGCTGGGAGCTCTTGTGGTAATATTAAATGTACCAGCCGTTGTATTTTTTCCGTAAAGTGTTCCTTGAGGTCCACGAAGTACCTCTACTTGTTCAATATCAACAAAGTCAATCGACGTAGCTGCTGGCCGGGCATAGTAAACACCATCAACATAAAAACCAACACCAGGGTCAATACCATCGTTGGTAAGACCAAAAGACGAACCCAATCCACGAATATTAAGGGTTGTATTTCGTCCATTCGATGAATAAAGTTGTACTGAAGGTATAAGTTCTTTCAAGCGATTTGGGTTGAATGCACCTGCATCTTCTGCTGTTACGCCTCGAATGACCGAAATCGGAATAGGAATATCTTGTACCGATTCTTGGCGACGGCGTGAAGATACCACCACATCATCAAGCTGATTAACATTTTCTTCAAGTCTGATTTCTACCTTGCCATTATTGATTATAATTTCTTTTTTCAGATAGCCTACAAAAGATATAATGAGCGTAAAAGGTAGTTTTTGACCTGTAATTAAAGCAAACTCTCCATTTGCATCGGTCGTTGCACCATTGGTTGTGCCTTTGATTGTTACTGTTGCACCAATCAATAATTCATTAGTGCGAGAATCTATTACTCTTCCCAAAACCGTCGCATTTATTTCAGGTTTATTTTGAGCCGAAAGGGCTAAGGGTAAAAATATTACCCATACTGAGAGTGTTGATTTTAAAAGTTTTTTCATTAATTTTAATCGTTTAATTTAAAATAAGGTCTGAACAAGTAATTTTGTTTACCGTTTGGAGTCATTTAGTCGTGATATTATTTGAGTTAAATTATGCCAGTTTGGTTGCAGCCAAACTGGTTTTTCCGTTTTAGTTACAACAGGTAATATTTAAGTTCATTTGGGTATAATTTTCTTGTGTTTCTGGTGCAAAAGTAAAACACTATATCTAATCTACCAAATAAGTAGAGTAATAATTTTATTTTTTCTAATGTAATTGTAAAAACCTTCAAAATTGTTGTCTTTATCTATATATTTGGGAAAGATTACAAACGAATCGGCACATTTTTTTAATTTATAAAGGTTAGAATGTCAATCAAAGAAATTTTAAAACCTTCAAAGATACTCCATCTGAGAAGTTTGCTTAGAATAGAAAGCAATGACGACCGATTTTTAGGACCGGGTAGAATCGAATTACTCGAAAAAATAATAGAGACGGGTTCAATTAGCCAAGCAGCCAAATTGATGGGGATGTCGTACAAAAAAGCATGGGATTTGATTAACTCAATAAACAAGCATACTAATACGCCTATTGTTATGACCCAAACTGGAGGTGAAAGAGGCGGCGGAACGATTGTAACAGAAGATGGCAAGCAGCTAATTATAGCATTCAAAAAATTGCATAATGACTTTGAAATTTATCTTTCTGAAAAATTGGAGACCTTTTTACAATCTTGAGGAGATTTCGTTATATATTTGTAAATATAACGCTTCATTTCACAAATTCTTTCATGGTTTTTCAATGATTAAAAATTTATCTTCCCATGTAAATCGTTATATTTTTATTTATATAACGTTTACTTGTTTCTTCCTTTTTTCATTTCTTGTAAAAGGACAAGCAGATACATTAAAATCTCAAATATTGAATGAGGTGGTTATTTCAGCCTCAAGAATTAAAGAAAACTACTTAAAATCTCCAACAAGTATTGAGCTGTTGACCCTCAAGCAAATCCAACAAAGTCCAGCTTTGAGTTATTTCGACGCAATCGAAAACATGAGGGGGATTCAACTCATCACCCCAAGTTTGGGGTTTAAAGTATATAATGCACGTGGTTTTACTAATACTACTAATGTGAGATTTGTACAATTAGTTGATGGAATTGATAACCAAGCTCCGCATATTGGCTCGCCTATCGCTTCAGCAATGGCACCAAATGATCTTGATATTCGACAAGTTGAGATGATTCCTGGAGTAGCTTCGGCATTGTATGGCATGAACTCTTTGAATGGTTTGGTTAACTTAATTACATTGAATCCGTTTGAGTCTGAGGGTTTGAGTTTTCAGCAAAAAACAGGCGTGAATCATACTGGCGGCACCCTGCTGGGCGGCAGTCAGCATGATAATAAAACAGTTAATCCTAAATTATTTTCAGAAATAAGCTTGCGTTATGCAAAAAAATTGAGTGAAAAATGGGCTTTTAAAACAAACTTTACCTATCAAAAAGGCTATGATTGGATTGCAAATTCAATCATAGACCTTAATCCAAACGCCAATACATCGGTGGGTTTATTAGGCAAAGATAATGTAGGAGCAGATTATGTAAATTCGTACGGCAATGAATCTTCTAATCGCCGAACGCTTACTTTAAGCGGAAAAAGATACGTAGTTGCTCGAACAGGGTATTTGGAGGAAGAGGTAACTGATTATTCAATCAATAATATTAAGGGCGATTTTGCCGTCAATTTTAGGATGGGCGGCGTTCCGCTAAAACCTAATCATGAAATTTCGTATATTTTCAAATATGCTCAGTTAGATAATGTTTATCAACGCACCAATCGTTTTCGTTTGGACAACTATCGACTGTCTCAAAACGCTTTGGTTTACCAAAACTTAACGACACAAATTAAAGCATATTTGACTTCCGAAAATACGGGAAAATCGTATAATATTCGTTCGATGGCAGAAAATATTGACCGAAGTTTCAAAACTGATAATACTTGGTTTACAGATTTTACGAATGAATTTAATAATCAAAACAAGCAAGGTAAAACAACTGTTGATGCTTTGACAATTGCTCGAACTGTTGCAGATAAAGGACGACCCCAACCAACTACGCAGCAATTTAATGATTTGATTGAAAAATTAGGAGACATCAATAATTGGGATATTGGTGCTGCTTTGCGAGTAAAATCATATCTTTTGCATACCGAAGGCTTGACCGATTTGAGCAAAAAACTTTCTCCTGTTTTACAAAAAAAAGGTTTTGGACTTTTAGCAGGATTCGATTACCGAAACTACTTTGTGATTCCTGACGGAAATTATTTTATCAATCCAAAAGAAACAGGTAAGATGCTAACTTACTGGAAATCAGGCGGTTTTGTACAATTGAGTAAGAAATTTTTTGACGAAAAACTTAAATTTATACTTACACTAAGAGGTGATAAAAATCAATATTTTGATTTGCGATTCAATCCTCGTGGTTCAGTGGTGTATTCGCTCAATGAAAACAATCATTTTAGAGCCTCTTACCAAAATGGCTATCGTTTTCCGAGTTTATTTGAGGCTTTTTCAAATATTAATAGTGGTGGTGTAAAACGGGTAGGTGGTTTGCCGATTATGTCGCAGGGAATTTTTGAAAACTCTTATCTACGCAAAGCTATTGATGATTTTACGGCGGCAGTCAATCAAGACATTAATGTCAATAAGTTGAGTCAAAATGAGGCAATTTTGAAGAATAAAAACGTCCTTCGTAAAAATGATTATACTTACCTCCAACCCGAATATGTCAATAGTTTTGAGATTGGTTATAAAGGTTATCCGATAGGGAAAAGACTATTTTTAGATACTGATTTTTATTATAATGTTTATCGAAATTTCATGGCACAAATTGAAGCGAATGTGCCGATTGGTACAAATACCGATTCATTGGCTTTTTATATGTACGACCGTAATAAACAAGCTCGCTATCGCCTTTGGACAAACTCAAAAACGATTGTCAAAAACTATGGTGGAGGAATTAGCCTAACTTATAATTTTTATAAAAACTTTATAATTACAAGTAATACGTCATTTGCAAAACTCAAAAATGTGGCAAATAATGATGGTTTTGAAGAAGCTTTTAATACACCTCGTTGGATAGTGAATGTTGGTATTAATAATGCAACATTGACCAAAAACATTGGTTTTGGTGTCAATTATAAACACCAAGAATCATTTTTGTGGCAGTCGGCTTTGGCATCAGGCATTGTGCCTAAAATTACTAATTTTGATGCTCAACTTACCTATTACTTACGAAACAAAGGGATACAGTTCAAAATTGCTGGTACAAATGTTTTCAATAATCACTATGTAAGTTTCATTGCTGGACCAACTATCGGGGCATTTTATTATGCCACGGTTACATTTAACAGATTATTTCAAAAAAGTAGTTAATGCTAATTATAAACTATTTAACTATTTTCAAAGCAATTTCAAGTCTTTGGGCGGCATTGTCCCAATTCATATAATTGAACAATTCATCTACAAAATCGGCACGTTTGTTTTTGTATTTCAAATAATAAGCGTGTTCCCAAACATCAACAACCATTAATGGTACAATGCCCCAAACAGTTAGTTTTTCATGGTTTTCTACTTCCAAAATCATCAAACGATTGCTTTGTGGATGAAAACCCAACAATCCCCAACCATTTCCGTCAACATTTTTGGAATGATGAGCCAATTGCACCTTCATTTTATCGAACGAACCAAAATCTTTTTCTATTCTTTTTAATAAATCACCTGTGGGCTGTGATTTTCTGTTGGTAATATTTGTCCAAAAAATAGTATGTAGCACATGGCTCGAAAGGTGCAGCGAAAGTTTCTTTGTCCAGTAATCAACGCCTTCAAAATTGCCAGTTTCTAAGGCAGACTTTATTAATCCGGTTGCTTTATTGGCAGTATTGACTGCTCCGCCATGATGGGCAGTATAGTGGAGTTTCAATACATCGGCAGGCATAAATGGCTCTAAAAATGTGTCAGAATAGGGCAAAGCACCTAAAATAAATTTTCCAGATTCATCTGTCAATTTATCTAAACCACTTTCGTTGAGCGTAGCACTAAAAACATCATTGCCTTTCAAGAGACTTGCTCCCGTAATGATGGCGGTATTTGTTAGAAATTGATTTCGTGTCATAAAACATAGTTTTTTAAAATAAATCCAATTACCGCACAAGCAATAATGATGTAAGGTTCAGTAATTTTTTTGTATTTCCAAAGCATTATTATCGAAATTAGAGCAATCAGAATGGTAGGAATATCTATCAAAGATTTTTTACCCAAAATTATAACCGCCCCAGCAATCGTACCAATGGCAGAAGCCGTTACGCCATCAACAAATGCTTTAATGGCAGGAAGTTTTCCATATTTTTTGAAGTAGGGTGCGGGCAAAATTGTAAGCAAATAGCAAGGCAAGAAAGTTGCCAAAGCCGCCACCGAAGCTCCTTTGAAACCTGCGACCAAATAGCCAATAAAACCAACGGTAATTACGACTGGACCGGGAGTTATCATAGCAACTGCTATGGCATCTAAAAATTGTTGTTCGTTGAGCCAGCCATATTCTTTCACCACGCCTGAATATAGGAACGGCACGATTGCCAAACCACTACCAAAAACAAATGCTCCTGCTTTTCCGAAAAACAAAAATATTTTCCATAAAATAGCATTTTCGGTAGATAATGCAGGAATTTGAAGTAAAATTGGCAAAATTAGATTGAATCGAGTAAATTTTGGTGGAACTTTAATTAACCAAGTTTAGTTACGCACACTGATTTAGTAGAGTATTATCAGCTTTAATAACTTGGAGTTTTTTCCAAGCGGCTTTTAAGGCATTCATTGATAATAGTCTTTTTAAAGCAAAGTGATTTTTTTGTGTAATATTTTTAAGAATTTCCATTTTAGCAAAAGCAACCATAGATAAAAACAGGTGGTTATTTTGTGTTTTTACAGTATGGGTTGGAGAATTGGCGTACCCTAAATTAGATTTGATTGATTTGTAAAAGGTTTCAACCGCTTCGGCGGTCCGATTTCCACCGTTTTTGGTATTGGGTTTTAATTGTTTCTACATCAGCCATCAAGTCATTGGTTACCAGATAGAGAACCGCTTCGGCATCTTCGTTTTTGAATAGCTGTTTAGTTAAAAGCAAGGGAAAATCCACCCCTTCTAAATACACTTGAAGCGTTTGGTTCTCTTCTATCGCCAACGACCCGATTGACTGATATAGCCCATTAATTTGAGCCTCTTTGCTAAGTGCTATTTTTCGATTATCCTTCAAGGGGATAATGAATTTCTGAGATAATGATTCTATAAAAACAAAGTTTTCGGCAGACGAAAACCATTTGTCCGCAAGTATGTAGCTGATAATCAAATCATTAGCTATACTTTGAGTAATTAAGTTCCTAAAATGTTCATGTTTTGAAATAGCACTTACTCGTTTGTCTTTTTGCTTTTTTTTATCGAATACCCATTCGGTTTTCTTAACAAGTTCATAGGCAACAGGTAGACTAATTTCATCATTATAATACAAAGCCGTTACTTGATTTATGCCTTTTAGGGTTCGACCGCTTACATGGTCATGATGCCAACAGATGAGGTCATTTTCACTCATATATGCCTTTTCTTCTATAGTATCATCTATTATCAAAACACCGCCTATTTTGTTAATTAATTTTAATTGGGGCTTGACTATTTGCCACAATTCTTTTGAACCTAAAACGGTTTTACTCAAAGACCTTGTAATTTTGTCATGTGAGTAATGCCCGTCCACTAACATAGCTAAATCAGTTGCAGTTGCCTGTCCTTGATTTACTATCAAATAATCACTATACA